>NZ_JBAURI010000689.1:0-7920 GCF_049581145.1 Bradyrhizobium sp. | reverse complement strand
GGTCACCGATACGCCAGAACAATACAGGAAGCGGATGGCGGCGCTTGCTGCCAAATATCTCGACGTGGCAAAGCAGGCCGCCTCGGTGGCCGGCGTCAGCTGCGAGACGCTGCACCTCGATCACGATCATCCATACCTTGCCATCATCGAGACGGCGGAACGAAGATCCTGCGATTTGATCGTGATGGCTTCGCATGGCCGGCGTGGGATTTCCGCGATCGTGCTCGGCAGCGAAACCGTCAAGGTCCTGACACACAGCACCATTCCGGTTCTGGTCGTTCGCGCGCCGCACCAGGGACCTTTCACGCCGCTGGCGTCATTGACCTGACCGATGGCTTCAAGGGCGCAAAGCAGAGCGTCCCAACCACCGAGGCCAAACACCTTCAATAAAGAGCAAAGGCGCCGGCGTGGTTTGATCCACCTCAACCCGCGGCCATCTTCCGCCATTCATGATGCTCGTCCGCGATTCGGATCATCGCGGCGAGCGCGTGGGTAAAGCGAGGGAGACGAAGGATGACCAATTTCGACCGGAGGGAAGAGGCCTTCGAGGCGAAATTCGCGCATGATCAGGAGCGCGCGTTCAAGGCACGCGCACGCGCGCTGCACATGCTGGGCTTGTGGGCTGCCGAAAAGCGCGGCGAAACAGGCGCGGCTGCGGAAGCCTATGCCCGTGCCTTGATCGATGCCGATGTCGGCGCGGCGTCGGATGCCGCATTCAACAGACTGCTGGCCGATCTCGCCGGACACGGTGTCGACGCTGAGCAAATCCGTAAAAAGCGAGACGAACTGCTCGCCATCGCGCAACAGAACCCGGCATGATGCCGCGCAGCGATGCTCGATCGCGAGCATCGCTCTTCATTCGATGGCGAACTCTTCGTGAGCCCTGAGCTTTGGCCGCAAACGCGTCATGCGGGAGCCGAGCTTCATCGCATGGCTCGACTCACACCCATGCCGATCTCGAAGGAGGTTCTGATGCGCATTCCGGCTTTGGCGATGTTGGCAATCGCGACGGCTTTGGCGGCGGCGCCGGCCAGGGCCCAGACCTACGACCCAGACTATCCTCTCTGCTTGCAGGTCTATGACCTCGAGGGCGGCTACATCGAATGCGGCTATAGCTCGCTGGCGCAGTGTGCGATGTCGGCATCGGGCCGCGCCGCAGAGTGCGTCGTCAATCCCTATTTCGCGCGTGCTCGAGTGCCAGGGCGACCACATCGTCGGCGGCACCACCGCGTCAGGTAAAACATCTTGCTGTCGATCGGACACCAAGCATGACGAGGTTCGCCCGGAAGATCCAGTGATGTCGATGAAAGAACTGGAGCTGGCCCGCGTCTATCAATTGATCGAGCCGGGGCCGGTGGTGCTTTTGACCACGGCCCGCAACGGCCGCGCCAACGTCATGACGATGTCGTGGCACATGATGGTCGAGTTCGAGCCGCCGCTGATTGCCTGCGTCGTCAGCGCCGCCGATTACAGCTTCGCCGCCTTGCGGGCGACGAAAGAGTGCGTCATCGCCATTCCCGCGGTCCGGCTGGCGCAAGAAGTCGTGAACATCGGCAATTGCTCCGGCCGCGACGTTGCCAAGTTCGAAAAGTTCGGGCTGACGCCGACGCCAGCCAAACGCGTTGCGGCGCCCTTGATCGCCGAGTGTTTTGCCAATCTGGAATGCAAGGTGGTCGATCGCCGTCTGGTGAAGATGTACAATCTGTTCGTCGTCGAGGTGCTGCAAGCCTGGATCGATCGCTCGCAAAAGAACCCGAAGACCATCCACCATCAGGGATACGGCAAATGCGTCGTCGATGGGGAAACCCTCAAGCTCAAATCGAAGATGCGATGAGGGACCTTCTCTCGATCGGCGTCAGCCGCGGGGATATCCGACCGTTTGGGCGAAGGTGACGAACTCCTGGTCCGGAAGCCGCAAGGCCTTGCCGAGCTTGGGACCATCGACCGATCCGAAACACGGTCGCGAGCCCTTCGCAGGCGCAGCTTCCGCCGATTGATTCAGGTCAACCTGCCGGGCGGTTGGAAATCTAAGCACCATATGGGCTCATGAGGTTTGGCCGCAGGCCGCCCGGATCGATTGAGCGAAGGAGAATTCTCATGAATCGGCACACCATCCCGTTAGGCAGGATCCTGGGGATTCCGATCGGTCTCGACTACTCCTGGTTCGTGATCTTTGCGCTGCTGACCTGGATGCTTGCCGGCAGCTACTTTCCCGACGAATTCAAGAACTGGCCGCCGTTGCTGTATTGGTCGATGGGCTTCGTCACGGCCATCCTGTTCTTTGCCAGCGTGCTGCTGCACGAGCTCGGCCACTCCGTGGTGGCGCTGCGGTACAAGATACCGGTCCGCAGCATCACACTTTTCATGTTCGGGGGAATCGCACAAATCGGGGCAGAACCGCCCAGCGCAATCGCCGAGTTTTTCATCGCGATCGCGGGCCCGCTCGTCAGTCTCGCCTTGGCGATCCTGTTCTACGCGGCGCAGCCATTGGTCGCCGGCATGGAGCCGCTGTTGGGCGTGGCCAGGTATCTGGCCTATATCAACTTCGCCCTGGTGCTGTTCAATCTGATACCCGGTTATCCGCTCGACGGCGGCCGCGTCCTGCGCGCCATCGTGTGGGCGATCACGGGAAACATGGCCAGGTCGACCCTCATTGCCGCAAATGTCGGCCGGTTTTTCGCCTTCCTGCTGATCTTTGCCGGGGTCTGGCAGATCTTCACCGGCAATCTTGGAGGCGGACTTTGGATCGCCTTCATCGGCTGGTTCCTCGACAACGCGGCTTCGGTTCAGATCGCGCAGGTGATATCGCGCGGCCTTTTGACCGGCCATCCGGTTTCGCAGGCCATGAGCACGCGTTGCGCCGTTGTCCCGGCAGATTTGACGCTGCAGCAACTGGTGGACGAACATATCCTTGGCGGCGGGCAACGCAGTTTCCTCGTCAATCGGGCAGACAAGACCATTGGCTTGATAACGTTGCATCGGATCAGGGACGTGCCGCGCTCCGAATGGGCGACCACGAGCGCCGCTCAGGCCATGCTTCCCCTGGAGCAGCTGAAATGCGTCGATCCCGATGCCGAGCTGTGGTCTGCCCTGGAGCTGATGGACCGCAATGGCTTCAATCAGATGCCCGTGATCCGGGATCGGCATGTCATCGGCATGTTGAGCCGGGAAGACGCGATAACTTTCCTGCGTACGCTGCAGGAATTCGGAAAGCTGCCCGCGCAACAGCCGAAAACATGAGACGCCGGCGCCGTTTGTTTCGGAGCCACGCGACGCAGCGCCAGCCTTCGGCCGCAAAAACCGCGAGCTGCGCGCACCACATCAGGCCGATCCCAGCGTGGAGAAAGATCAGCAGTGGCCTGTCGACCGGCCCGCACTCCAATAGCGTGTGGTGTGGCGGGACGAGCGCAAGATGCGGGCGTCGGCGTCATCGGCGCAGCTTTCATCGCAACATGGGCTCGGGATGAAGATTGCTGGAACGCAGGATGAAAGAGCGCCAGCGAAACCCATCAAACCGTTCGCGTCCACCAATGACGAACGATGGGTCGGCTCCCATGGGGTCAGTTTGATGGAGTCGCCAGTCGATAGCCGGCCGATGCGATGGCTTTCATCTGCCGGCGCCAGGTGCAGGACGTGTCCGGAAATCCGTGGCAGAAAACCACCGCCGGCCCTTCGCCCTGCTCGGTGACGTGCAGGGAGATGCCGTTGGTCGCGATGTCGTATTGCTTCAGAGGGGGCCATCGACGCTGCCATTGGTGCTCATGCCACTCACCTGATCCATCAACTTCATGCGCATCGCGCCAATCGTATCAGATGCCCGTGGGTTGTCTGCATGCCTGTGATGTCAAATGCCGGGAATGCCGCGCCGCAGGAACAAAATCGTGATGCTCTCCCGGCGAGTGCACGTCCCGGGCTGTACCGAGCTGCCGGTTCCGCGATCGTGGCGGCCTCGACATCTCGAGCTTTTCCATAATAGCCTCGATTGCGGCCGCGGCGTCAGCCCAAGATGGGCGTCAGGTCTCGTGGATCTGCCGAGGATGCCGACGCCCTGATCAGAATAGGAATCATCTCCGACACCCACGGGCTGCTGCGTCCGGAGGCCGAGCAGCAGCTGGCAGGCGTCGCGCAGATCATCCATGCCGGCGATATCGGTTCGCCTGATATAATCGACCGACTGCAGCTCATTGCGCCGGTCGTTGCGATCCGAGGGAACATCGATACCGGCCGGTGGGCGGAGTGTTATCCGGAGAGCCTGACGATCACGCTCGGCGGGCGCTGCATCCATCTCCTGCACGACGTCAAGACATTGCAGCTCGATCCGGTTGCGGGCGGGGTCGAAATCATCATTAGCGGCCATTCGCATCGGCCCGGGATCGAGACGCGTCGCGGCGTGCTCTATCTCAATCCGGGAAGCGCCGGACCACGGCGTTTCAAGCTGCCGATCACCGTGGCGACATTGGATCTGACCGCAGGCCCTCTCGCGCCAATCATCCATGATCTCAGTGGCGCAGGCTGATCGGGGAGGGCTCTTCGAAGGGCGTAAGGCGACCGCCCCGGACCGATGCCGACGGTCGTGGGGCATTCCCGGCCGCGCGAGTGGCAAGCGTTTCGAAGAAGGCTTCCCTCTCTTTCTGGCGGGTTCAATGAGCTGCGCTCGTGCGGCCACGCGATGCACTTCGCTGCACGGGCGGCCGGCGGCCATCAGCCATCTGCGCCAGCAACCGCTCGACCTGATGAACGCGATCATCGTGGTTGACGGGCTGGCGAGGGCGGTCGGCGACGGGTGGAGCAGGAGCGATTCGCCTCGGCGAATATGCCGGATCAGCCGATCGGGAGCGCGGTCGGTCCAATTCGTGTCGCAAGCTCGACCGGGTTTGCGGTCGGCGCCGGCGCCGTCGCAGCGGAAAGAGCGCGTTGCTTGCGAGTTCACACAATGCCAGCGCGCCGAACACCATGACCACAAACGCCTTCACGGAAACGGGGCCCTCGACTCGCGTTGACGGTTGCTGGCGTGCGTCCGTTGCATTCGACGCGACCGACATGAGCTGCTGATTCGGCGCCGGTGCGAAATTCTGAATGTCTTGTCCGGATCCGACCGACGAATCCGGAATGCTCATCCGAGCTTTGCCGGCATCCTCGGTACTGGCCGGTGGCTGCGGCAGTTCGTCATGTGCGTCCGCTATTGATTTTGCGATGGCGTTTTCATTGATGAGCGGGCGCTCGACCGGAAGCGGCACCAACGTGGCCGCTGCCGGCGAAGACGACACGCCTTCCTGCCTCAGATACCAGCACTGGCGGCCAGTCCCTCGCTCGAGGCGATAAGACCATTGCTGGCCTTTCGGCGTTTGGCTGCCTGGTGCAACAAGACACTGCTCGGCGGCAGCAACGCCGCCCGTCGCAACGGCCACGACCGGCACACAGCTCACAACCGCGAGCAGGATTCTGGCTGCTTTGTCCAACATTGAAGTGACTCACTCGATTACCGCGCACGCCTGACCGGCTACGGCGTTTTCCGATGACGTTGCATCGGAAGGCGCTCTATTTGCCGTTTATTCGTCGCATTCTCCTAACGAAGAGCCGGCGCTCACCTTTCCGGAAAGTGCACTGGCGATACGAAGCATCCTCTGCAATCAAGGCTCGGTGAGGTCACTGCTAGGGCATAAGTTTGAAACCGCCTGTTGCAGGCAATGGCAATATTCGTAGCCGGAAGTTATTCGAGACCGCGACCTTCATGTACTACGTCCCTTCGATCATTGTGGGAATGTTGCGGCAGATAGAGTTTATTGACTTCGCGCTCGAGGCGTTCCCGACCATAGACGTCATGTGCCGCGCGGTGAATGGTGGTATCGAATTCTCTAGAATTGCTTCTCCGCGTCAGCGGGCAGCACTGGTTGCGCCCTACCATCGCCGCGCGGTGAATTCATGGGTTTCGCAAGGGAGACCGGGCGAGTATTCGATCGGACATCGGATGCGAACTCAACCGTCATCGTCCGCGAAGGCGGGCGACCCCTCTTCCAGAGACCGCGACGTTGAATCGGAGAGCGGCCGCATACTGCATGGGCTGGACCGTGCCAGAGTATGGCGCGTGGAGCGCGCCTGCCCGCCGGTCGCCGCGTTGCAGCTTTTCGATTTCACCGCGCCATCGCTGGAAGACCGGGTCGCCCGATCAAGTCGGGCGATGACGGCGGAGAGTCTCACGAGCGCGTCGGATTGCTGGAGCGAAAGGCTCAACCCGTCCTGCTTTGCGTAACGCGCTGGCAGTGATCGTCGCCTTCAACTCATCGCCAGCTCCGCGCGGTGCGCGGCCGCGAGATCCGCCAGGCTGGTGAAGCGGATATCGTAGTTTGCCTGCTCGGGCGGTGCCATCGTGGCGCCGAAGCCGCCGGACGCGTGACGGCGGTCGATCCAGGCCGAGGCGAGACCCAAGGCCCTCGCCGGCGCGTGATCGTGAAACAGGCTCTGCGCGGTGTGCAGGATGTCGGATTTGGCGACGCCGAGCTCGGCGAGATGGTCGAGCATGTAACGGAAATTGGCGAGGTCCGGCTTGTAGGAGCCGATATCCTGCGCGGTGTAGATGGCGTCGAAGCGGACGCCGAGCTTGGCGTTGCTGCCGGCAAAACTGTTGCGGTCGACGTTCGACAGGATCACGAGCTTGTAGTGCTGCTTGAGATAGGCCAGCGCCGTGGCGGAATCCGCAAACGCCGGCCAGTCCGGCACGGATTCGCCGAAGCGCCGGTGCTCGGCATCGCTCGCCGTGACGCCCCATTCATCCGCCAGCCGCCGATGCACGGCGGCAAGCAGGTCCGAATAGATCATTTGCGGCGTTTCCGCCTCCTGCGCGGATTCGTGCCGCGCGAAGGTCTCGAGCACGAGGTCCGTTGCCAGCGGCGTCGCGGCCTTGGCGAGCGATGGCCGCGTCGCGGCCTTGGCGAGCAACGGCTGCAGCGCCGCGATGATGCCGGTCTCCCAGTCGATCAGGGTCCCGTAGCAATCGAAGGTCAGCACTTTGTAGTTTGTCAGTTTCATCGTCGTCCCATCATCATCAAAGGCTGAACAGTCATGAAAGACCGGACGCACGCTGAAGGTCGGCGCGTCTCCTCATGAATGGCAGGCGCGACCGATCGCATCCTCATCACGCGGACGGCCCCTCAACTCCGATCGGAGGCTCCAGGGGGAGTGGCGGTCTTGTCGCCGGATCTGGTCAACCGGTCCAGCGTCGCCTGCTGCCGCATCCACTGTATTCTCGGTTTGGCCGGATAGCCGCCCCAGGTCTCTCCCGGCGGAATGTCGTTCATGACGCCCGAGCGCGCCGCCACCCGGCCGCCGACGCCGATCGTGACGTGCGGCGCGAGACCGACGGCGCCGCCGAGCACGGCGAAATCCTCCAGCGTCACGCTGCCGCTCAGGCCCGACTGAGCAACCACGATGCAATGCCGGCCAATCACGACATTGTGGCCGATCTGACAGAGATTGTCGATCTTGCTGGCCTCGCCGATGATGGTGTCCCTGATGCTGCCGCGATCGATCGTGGTCCCGGCTCCGATCTCGACATCGTCCCGGATGATGACGCTGCCGGTCTGCGGAATCTTCTGCTGGGTGGCGTCGGCGAGGTAACCAAAACCGTCCTGCCCGATGCGACAGCCGGGATGGATCACGACGCGATCGCCGATCAGCGCATGCGTGATCGAGCATCCGGCGCCGATGGCGCAATCCCGGCCGATCAGCACGTCCGGCCCGATCACGGCGGTGGCGGCAATGAGGCTTCCGCTTCCAATCTCGGCCCGCGGCCCGATCACGGCGCCCGGATCGATCGTGACCTCGCTCGCCAGCCGCGCGGTGGGATGGATGGTTGCGCCCGGCGCGATGTCGTTGGCTTCGAACAACGAGGTGGGACGCAGCGATTGAGGGTAGAGCTCGCGG
>NZ_JBAURI010000688.1:0-15519 GCF_049581145.1 Bradyrhizobium sp. | reverse complement strand
ACCTTGACCTGCTGGATCAGCGTCCAGATGCCGGGGAAGCGGGCGACCTCGGCGATGGTGGCGTGGAACAATTCATCCGCCTGGTGGAAGGCCTCGCGATCGTGCGCGGCGTCAGCCTCGCGTTGCCGTTCCAGGATCGCCCCGAGTGTGAGAAGCTGGCTGGCGGTCGCGTGTTCGGCGGCGATGCGGGCTGTGGTTTCCTCGAGCGCCTTGCGGACGATGAGGGCTTCCGGCAGCGCCGCGAGCGGAATGCGTGATACGAAGATGCCGGACTGTGGAAAGATGTCGACCAGGCCTTCGTCGGCCAATTTCAAGATGGCTTCGCGCACCGGCGTCCGGCTGACGCCATGGAGGAGGGCGATTTGTGCTTCGGAAATGGGCTCACCAGGTAACCGTTGCAGCGATATCAGCGCGGCGCGCAACTCCGCATGAATGCGCGACGCCGTGGTGGCCGCACGCGGCCGGCGGTTGCGGTGAATGCCTGTGGCCGAAAGGCGCGATACGCCCTCGGCTTTCCTCGTCGCGCGTGCCTTCACGTCCGCTCCCTGAATTGATATATTAGTATATGAAGCGGACTTGGCAACCGGGAAATTATCCCCTCGTCCCTGGCCGGCTGAAGCGCGCCCAACACCTTCCGCCCTGCGGGCTGGACTTGACCCGGCGAACAGGCCAGGCGGCGGAATAGAGCCACAGCCGAACACGCCCGGCTTTGCCGGAGGAGCTGAAAGGCCAGCATTCCACTTGAGTAAACGATCGACAACTGATCTTGCCGAGCCTTCATCTCGGCCAGGCCGCTGATCGCCCGACAAGGGACATCTTGTGACTGTCCGGGCGTGTCAATTTAGGGCGGACATCACGAAGCGGTCCGATCAAGTCGTACCCCGAGCTGACATATTCCATGCAGCCGGATAGGGGGCTACCGGTGAACCTTATCGCCCGCCGCAGTATTTCTCCCACATCGTTCGATAGGCCTGTTCGACGGCCCGCGTGTATGAGGCCGGGCCGCAGCGCATGCCGATAAGATCGGGAAGTTGGTTACGGATCGTCCTCAGCCGGTCCGGGGTCGATCGCAGGGCGATGTCCACGTATTGATCATCATCGGTGGCGATCCAGTCGCTCATGTCGATCGCCGCGAGAAATCCGCTGCCGACCCGGTTGGACAAACCGTTGCCCAGTTTCGTCACGATCGGCACGCCCATGTGAAGGGTTTCCCAGGTTGAGACCCCACCGCCATAAGGGAACGGATCGAGGCAAATGTCGACGTGCCGGTAGGCCGCGAGATGCTCCTCACGGGAGGTTGATCCCATCAGGCCGATCCGATCCGACATGATGCCGTGCGCCGCAAGGTTTTCCAGCAGCCGGGTTTGTATGGAGACGTCATCGAGGAGAAAATCCTTGATGAGCAATCGGGAGGTGACGTCGGACCGCAGAATTCGAGCCCAGACGTCAAGGACGGCATTGGACAATCGGCTCGCCCTCGTAAAGACGCCGTACGTCACATACCCATTGGATATCACCGGCGGCTCGAAGGCACGTAGTTCCGCCGATGGCGGCTCGATGATCAACGCGCATGGCAGATCATAGATCCGCTCCGCAAAAAGGTGACGCATGTCCAAGGGCACCCTGACCGGATCGGAGAACAGGTAATCCATCGTCGGCAGGCCGGTGCCGGTCCCGTCGCCCCATGCGGTGACCTGGATCGGGGCAGGCTTGCGCGCAAAGGTCCGCATCCGATTGCCTTGCGTGTGTCCGGAAAGGTCGATCAGAATATCGACCAGGTCGGACCGGATGCAATCCGTCAGCTGATCGTCGGACCATTGCACAACGTCTCTCCACTGATCGGCAACATGTCGGAACGAGCCCGTCACGGCGTCCTCGATCGCCGAGGTGGAATAGCAAATCACTTCGAACCGCGATTTGTCGTGATTTTCCAGCACGGGCCGGAAGGTGTATGCGGCGGAGTGATTCCTGAAGTCACCCGACACGTATCCCAAGACAATCCGTCTGGCCGGATCGAGATCATTCTGGTGGTGAGGCGGATGCTGCTCGGAAATCTTCGACCCGATCTGGCGCCACCACTCGGATCGTGCCGCCTGATGTTGCGCATAGCCGGCGCTACAGAAGTCCAATGAGAAGATTCGGCTCACCAAGGCGACTTCGTCAGCCGGGTTGATGGTAAGCGAGCGATCGAAGAAAGAAACCGCTGCTTCTGCATTGCCAAGCAACGCCTGGCATTGGCCGATCTGGGTCAGCGCTTTCGTGGAGTTCGGCTCGATCGCAACAGCGCGCTCGCAGGCTTCCAGCGCCTCGCTCACTTTCCTGCTCAACATCAACACGTTGGCGCGACCTAGCCAGCCGTGGGCAAGGCCCGGGTTGATCGAGATCACACGGTCAAAGTCTTCAAGCGCCTCGCCGTTCCGTCCTAGAATGAGCAGTGTCTCTCCGCGATTGAGCAAGATGGTGGTATTGTCCGGGGAGACTGCGAGCGCCAGATTGAATTCGGCGACGGCCTCGTTCGCCCGCCCCAGATCCTTGAAGGCGCAGCCCCGATCGATCCGGGCCGCGAGGTGCGTTTGCTCCACCGCAAGGATCTGATCGTAGCACGCAATCGCGTCGACGAACCTCCCGAGTTGGTGCAGGGCTTCGCCCTTGTTGATCAATGTATCCCAATGCCGTGGATCGATCGCGATCGCGTTGTCGTAGCTGGCCACTGCGTCAGTGAAACGTCCGAGCCGCGCCAACAACCTGCCCCGATTCAGATGCGCACCGAAGAAATCCGGCTTCAACGCCAGCAGATCGTCATAGCAGGCCAAAGCCTCAACTTCCCGCCGCAGAGCGGAAAGCGTGGCCGCCAGGGCGTACCGAGCCGTAGCAGATTGCGGATCAACCAGCAGGGCTCGCCTCAGCAGGGGTTCCGCCGCTTGCGAATTGCCGCTCTGGTGTTCGGACACTCCGAGCAAATAAAGCGCGTCGAAGTGCTTCGGGCACTTCTTCAGAACTTTTTTGTATCCGGCCTGAGCTTTGGCAAGATCGCCCGACCGGTGGTACCCGTTCGTCCGAGCGAGCAAGTCTGCGACATTGTCACTCTTCCGATGGGTTGGCTTCACGATGAAAACCTTTGGCTGTTGACTTAGTCCACCGGTCATTTTCCGACGCATGGCGGCGACGGGTGCCGAGCGCGACACGGTGGCCGGCCGAAGCTTCGACGAGAAGCGTGAACAAACTATTAACCATATTTCAGGTGGCGTCAGTTTGGCGAATGGCGGCGATGTTGAGCGTCGAGAGGGTGACGATGGTTGCAGGTCCGTAGGATGGATCACGATCCGCCGTCTTGGTCACCAAGATGGCGGATTACGCCTTCGGCTCCAATCCGCCCCGCGAGCTGCAGAATTGCGGAGATGACGAGGTAGTCCGATCAAGTCGTGAGTGACCATCGCGCTCCAAGAGGTAGACGACCAAACGATATTTGCCTGAAATGTTCGCCGAACATCGCCCCTTCGCCGACCCTGAGCAGTTCGTCGGGCGGGTTGGAGGCGACTTGTCCGCCGTAGCTGAGAGCGAGGCGGAAGCCGTAACCCGCCTCTTCGCTACCGACAAAGGACGCGACGCGATTTATGGGTTCTCGTCGGGCTCGCATAACGTGTCGTGTGGATGGATGGCAGTTTACGGCTTCGCCTCCAACCCGTCCTACGCGCCGGAGCGATCCTGCGACCTGCGCATCGCCTCAATCCTAACGGCTGGCGAACCCGGCCTTGATCCGCAGATCGCGCGCGTCGGTGCTGGTCAGCAACTCGATCAGCCGCTCGGCCGCCGTCGCATTGGCGGCGTGGACGGTGACGCCGGCCGTGTACATGGTCGCAAGCTCGCACCCCTGTGGCAGTGGCCCCGAGAATTCGACGCCGCTGGTCGCGATGATCTCGGTCGATTGCGTGCAGCCGATCGGCCGTTTGGCATCGGATGACGCAAGATGGCGCATCGCCGTGGCGCCGTTCGGATGGACCCTGAGCCGGTCCGCGACGGCATCGGCAATGCCGAGCTGCGCCAGCACCTTCGCCACGTGAATGCCGGCGGTCGATGCCTTGATGTCGGGCACGAAGATCGCATCGGCCGCGAGCAGCGCGGCGCGCAGGTCGTCGGCGGTGGTGACCGATAGCTTCGGATCGCCGCTGCGCACCGCGAGCGCGGTCTCCACCCGCCCGACATTGGCGATCGAGGCGGTGACCACGAACTTCTCCTCCGCCAGCCCAGCGAGGAGGGCGGCGGTGAGGATGACGATATCGGCGGCCGCACCGCGGCGCAATTTGTCGGCCATGACGCCGACTGCGCCGAATTCGCCGGCAATGTCGAGGCCGGTCGTGGCCTTGAAGGCTGGCGCAAGGCTTGCGACCAGGCCTTGCGCCGCGCCGCCGCTCAAAATGTTCAGATTGCGCTCCAGATTGTTCATGCGGACAATTCCATGGCCGCGATCAGGCTGTCGCGGGTGATCGGCAGGTTGCGGATGCGGACGCCGAGACCATCGAACACCGCGTTGGCGATGGCTGCCGTGACAGGGCCGTGCGCGGCTTCACCGGCGCCGACTGGCGCGATCTCCGGGCGCTGGACGACCTCGACCTCGACCTTCGGCACCTCGCTGAAGCGGAGGATCGGATAGTCCGCCCAGTTGGTGCTGGTGATGCGTTCGTGGTCGAAGCGGAGGCGCTCCTTCAGCACCCAGCTGGTGGCCTGGATCGCGCCGCCCTCGATCTGGTTGATGACGCCGTCGGGATTGATGGCTTCGCCGACATCGACCGCGATCGTGAGCTTGTTGACGCGGATATCCTCCTCGCCCTCGATCTCGGCGACGACGGCGCAATAGGCGCCCGTGTTCTTGTAACGCGCAAAGCCGATGCCATGACCGACGCCGGGTTTTGCGGCAGGCTTCCAGTTCGCGCGCCTGGCGGCGGCGCCGATCACGTCTTTGGCGCGCAGGTCGGAGAGATATCGCAGCCGGAACGTGATGGGATCTTCGCCGCGCTCGGCGGCAATTTCATCGAGCAGGGATTCGATCGCGAATACGTTGCCTTGCGCGCCCAGGGTTCGCAGCGCGGAGGTGCGGACCGGCATGGTGAGCAGGCGGTGGCTTTCGATGGTCCATGACGGGAAGTCGTAGAGCGGGATCGAATTGCGGTCGCCGCCGCCGCCATTGGCCTGCGGCGGATTGGACGAGATCATGCGCGGGTAGGGATCGGCGATCTCGCTTGCGGCCAACAGCGCCGGTTGCATCGCGCGCCCCGGCCGTGCCGCGTGACCGTTGCTCCAGATCGCATGGCGCCAGCCGACGATGTCGCCCGTCGCATCGAGATCGGCTTCGATCTCGATCGCCATCGCCGCGCCAAACGGCGCCTGCGTCATCTCATCGGCGCGCGACCATTGCACGCGCACCGGCCGGCCGCCGGCCGCCTTCGCCAGCAGGATGGCATCGAGTGCGACGTCGTCGGCGGCGTTGTGGCCGTAACAGCCGGCGCCTTCCATGTGCTCGACCATGATGTTCTCGAGCGGGAGCTTGAGCACCAGCGCAAGATCGGAGCGCAGCAGATAGACCCCCTGGCTATGGGTCCAGACCTGCACGTGGTCGCCGGTCCATTGCGCCACCGCGCAGGACGGCGCCATCGAGGCGTGGGCGATATAGGGGCGAGTGTATTGCCGCCGGATGGTACGATGCATCGCGCCGGCATGCGGCGCCACCCTGGCGTCGATCACCGTCGATTCCACCGGCTGGGCCTTCAGGAAACTCGCAAGATCGTTTTCGTCGGGCAGCGGCTCGCCCGACGACCAGGTCGCGGCCTTGCGCAACAATGTGATCGCGGTCTCGGTGGTGGCTTCGGTCTCGCCGATGGCGCCGGCAAAACTACCGTCGCGCACGATCGCGATGATGCCCGGCACGGCGCGCGCGGTGTCCTCGTTCAAACTCAGGAGCTTCGCCCGCGAAACCTCCGGCCGCAGCACGCGGCCATGCAGCATCGCCGGCCATGTCATGTCGTGAATGAAACGCCGCCGCGCGAACACCTTGTCGGGAATGTCGAGCCGCTGCACCGAAAAGCCTGCCAGCGCGCGTTTACCGAGCGGCTTTGGCGCGACGCCCGGTGTCGCGTCGCGCTCGAGTGACACCTCGCCGGCCAGTTCCCAATAGCTGGTCCTGACATTGCCGGGCCCGGAGATGGTGCCGTCGCTGATCTCGAGCGCGCTCGTCTCCACGCCGAGCCGATCGGCGGCGGCGGCGAGAAACAGCTGCCTGATTTCCGCGCATGCGTGACGAATCGCGCGGCCCGACTGCTGGATCGAGAGACTGCCCGAGGTGACGCCCTCGTTCGGGCTCGCAGCCGTCGAGGCGCGCACCATCTGCACCCGGATGATCTCGACATCGAGTTCGTCGGCCGCGATCTGGGCCAGCGCCGTGACGATGCCTTGCCCGATTTCGACCTTGCCGGGCGAGACGGTCACCTGCCCGTCGGCCGAGAATTTGATCCATGACGACAGTTTCGGGTTCGCCACCAGGCTGACCGGGAAATTTGCCGCGGCGCCGGTCATTGTGCCGCCATCTCGTGCGCCGCGCGCAGCACCGCCCGCACCATGCGATTATGCGAGCCGCAGCGGCAGAGATTGCGATCGAGCGCGCCGCGCACCTCCGCCTCCGTGGGCGAGGGATTCTGCTTCAGCAGCGCCGCCGCGCTCATCAGGATGCCGGATACGCAATAGCCGCATTGCAGGGCCTGTTCGGCGATGAAGGCGCGTTGCAAGGGATGCGGCCGTTCGGCGCTGCCGAGCCCCTCGATGGTGGTGACGTCCTTGTCCTTGACCGCCCACAGCGGCGTGTCGCAGGCGGTGACGGCGTGATCGCTGACGATGACCCGGCAGGCGCCGCATTCCCCGGAGCCGCAGCCGAAATGCGGCCCGGTCAACCCAAGCCGCCCGCGCAGCACATCCAAAAGCACATGATCGGGGTCGGCGTCGACATCGGTCGCAACGCCGTTGAGGCGGAATCGAATGCGCGGCATTGGCAGGCCAAAGACCCTATTGAGACTTGTCGAACTTCTTGACGACTCCAGCCCATTTCACAATATCAGCACGCAGGAATTTGTCGAATTCCTGCGGCGACATCGACACCGCGACCGCGCCCTGGTCGGCCCACAGCTTGACGATGTCCGGCCGCTTGACCGCTGCGTTCACCGCGCCGTTGAGCTTGTCGATGATCGGTTTCGGGGTACCCGCGGGCGCCATCAGCCCGAGCCAGATGGTCGCCTCATAACCGCCAACGCCGGCCTCGTTCGCGGTGGGCACGTCGGGCAGCACGCTGGAGCGGGTCTTGCCGGTGGTCGCAAGCGCGCGGACCTGCTTTGCCGCGATATTGGGCGCCATGGTCGTCACCGCGTCGATCATCATCTGCACCTGTCCGCCGATCACGCCGCTGCGGGCGTCGCCGCTGTTGCGGTAAGGGACATGCTGGAGGTCGATGCCGGCCATGGCTTTGAACAGCTCGCCGGCCATGTGATAGGGCGTGCCCACGCCCGCCGAGGCATAGTTGAGTTGTCCCGGCTCGGATTTCGCCAGCGCGATGAACTCCGCCAATGTTTTTGCCGGCACCGATGGATGCACGACCATGACGAGGTCGGCCGAGTTGATCGGCGCAACCGGTGCGAGATCGCGCATCAACTGGTATTTGCGCTGCGGCATCAGCGTTTCATTGGCGGTCTGGGTGTTCGAGATCAGCAACAGCGTGTAGCCGTCGGGCGGCGATTTGGCGGCTTCCTCCGTCCCGATCACGCCGCCGGCGCCGGTATGGTTTTCGACTACGATGGGTTGACCGAAATCCGCCTGCAGGACGTTGCCGAGCAGGCGGGCAGCGAGGTCGCCAGGGCCACCCGCGCCAAAGGGCACGATGATCCGGATCGCGTGGCTCGGATAGTCCTCGGCGGATGATGGCGAGCCCAGCATCGGCGCGGCAAGCAGCGACGCCACCAGCGTCAGCGCAAGCCTCGCGCAGGGCCATGAACGGCTCATTCGCATTCTCCCCGAACTTTCTTGTGGCGGGTAATCTAGCTGCAATGCAAACAGACTGTCGACGACAGACTGTGTGCGCAGCGTAGGAATAAAAGCTAGCTTGTGGGGTCGTCGACCTCTCAGGACGATGTCGCGGCAGTTGAAATCGAAAGCGAAATGATCAAGTCTCGCCGTTCCAGGAACTTCCACGTCTGATTCAACCGAGCATGGCCTCAGGATTGCCACAGACCACCGTCGCCGAGACCCTCGCCCAGAGAATCGTTGCCCTGAGGCCGGGCGCGCTGCCGGACGCGACGATCCTCAAATGCGAGGACCTGTTGATCGATGTCGTCGGCTTGTGCGTGACGGCGCGTGACGAGGACTATGTCGTCAGCGCAATCAATGGCTGCGATGACGACGGCGTGTGCACCGCGATCGGCCATCGTCGTACGTTGACGGCCGGCGAGGCGGCCTTCGTCAACGGCACCGCCGCGCATGGCGAGGATTTCGACGATACGTTCGAGGGCGGCCCGGTCCATGCCGGCGCGGTGATCGTCCCGGCGGTGCTGGCGGCCTGCGAGCGGCATAATCCGGATGGCCGCATGGCGCTGATGGGGGTCGCGGTCGGCACCGAGGTGCTGTGCCGGCTCAGCCTCGTGGTGCCCAAGGCGGTCCACACCGCCGGCTTTCATCCCACCGCGATCTTTGGCGCCATGGGCGCCGCCGCCGGCGTCAGCGCGGCACTCGGCCTCGATGCCGTGCAGATCGTCGACGCGCTCGGGATTGCCGGCAGCATGGCCTCCGGCATCATCGAATATCTCGCCGAGGGCGCCTGGACCAAGCGGCTGCATGCCGGCTGGGCGGCGCAATCGGGCCTGCGCGCGGCGCTGCTTGCCCGCGAGGGCTTCATCGGGCCGCGGACGGTGTTCGAGGGCGCGCACGGGCTGTTCAACGGCTTTGCGCGCACCACCGAGGGCGACTACGAGGCTTTGACCGGCGATTTCGGCCTGCGCTGGGTGATCGACGCGCTGGCGTTCAAGCTCTATCCCTGCGGGACCATGGCGCAGCCCTATATCGACTGCGCCCGCAGGATGGCGGCGCGCGGCGCAAGACCGGAGGACGTCGTCGAAATCGTGTGCGAGGTCGCGGAAGGCACCGTGCACCGGCTATGGGAGCCGCTGGCCGACAAGCAGCGGCCGCCGAACGGCTATTCCGCCAAATTCGCGGTGCCCTATCTGCTGGCGACCGGCTTCGTGCATGGCGGCGTCGGGCTTGGCGCGTTCACGGAAGGCGCCATCCGCGACCAGCGCGTGCTCGATCTGGCTTCCAAGGTGAAATTCGTGATCGATCCCGAGAACCCCTATCCGGACAATTATACCGGCCACATCAGCGCCACCATGAGGGATGGCAGCGTGATCGAGGAACGGCAGCCCTATCTGCGCGGCGGCGCGCAGGAGCCGCTCAGGCGGCAGGATGTGGTCGACAAGTTCGTTCTCAACGTCGAGTACGGCGGCTGGACCAAGCAGCAAAGCGTCGCCGCGTTGAAGCTGATCGCGGGGCTGTTCTATGAACGCATCGACCTCTCGGCCTTGCGCGGGTAGTGCGACGTGGCCGAAGCCAAGGAAGCAAACAAGGAACCGAGCAAGGAACTGAGCGGCAAGGTCGCCATCGTCACCGGCGCGGGACGCAATATTGGTCGTGCCATCGCGCTCACGCTGGCTGAGGGCGGTGCGTCAATCGTGGTCAATGCGCGCGGCAACCGCACGGAGGCGGAAGCGGTGGCGCGGGAGATCGAGGCGCTCGGCAGCAAGGCGCTGGTCCATATCGGCGACGTCGCCGATGCCAGCGCGGTGCAGGCGATGGCGGATGCGGCGCTCGCGGATTTCGGCTGCATCGACATCCTCATCAACAATGCGGCGCTGCGCCGGGAGAAGCCGTTCGCCGAGATGGACCATGCCGAGTGGCGGGCCATCCTCGACGTCACCCTCGACGGCGCCTTTCATTGCACCAAGGCCTGCCTGGCGAGCTTGCGCGCCAGCCGGACGGGAACCATCGTCAATATCGGCGGCCTGAGCGCGCATACTGGAGCGAAGGACCGCGCCCATGTGGTCACCGCGAAGGCCGGCATCGTCGGCTTCAGCCGGGCGCTGGCGCATGACCTGGCTGACGACGGCATCACCGTCAATTGCGTGGTCCCTGGTCTGATCGGGACGCCGCGTCCAAAGGACCGGCCGGAACCGGCGCATCATTTGACCCATCAGACCATCACTGGCGAACGCGGCACGCCCGATGATGTCGCCGCCTTGGTGCGGTTCCTGTGCAGCCCGGCCGCCCGCTACATCACCGGTCAGGCCATCCACGCCAATGGCGGCGCCTATCTCAGCAGCTAGTCCAGTTACGCTGATGCATGGCATGCGCGCGGATTGCGCGGGGATTGCCGGATAAATGCGCTCGGCGGTCGCTTTTTTTGATGCTACCAATTCGCATCATGAACAAGCACGCCCAGTTCGACCTCAAGGTCGATAACAAGGTCAACATCCGCCATTCCACCTGCCCGCACGACTGCCCGTCGGCGTGCGCGCTGGACATCGAGGTGATCGGCGGCCAGTCCATCGGCCGGGTCCGCGGCTCCAAGCTGCAGACCTACACCGCCGGCGTCGTCTGCGCCAAGGTCGCGCGCTATGCCGAGCGTATCCATCATCCGGAGCGGCTGATGCATCCGATGCGGCGGACCGGAGCGAAGGGCTCCGGCCAGTTCGCGCGGATCACCTGGGACGAGGCGCTGGACGAGATCGCCGATCGCTTTGGCCGGGCCGAGCAGGAGTTCGGCGCGCAATCCGTCTGGCCCTATTACTATGCCGGCACCATGGGCCTGGTGATGAAGAACGGCATCAATCGCCTGACCCATGTGAAGAAGTATTCGCGCTTTTACGGGACGATCTGCGCCAACGTCGCGCGGGTCGGATTTGCCACCGGCACCGGCAAGATCGCCGGCGTCGACCCGCGCGAGATGGCCGTCTCCGACCTGATCGTGATCTGGGGCACCAATCCCGTGAACACCCAGGTCAACGTCATGACGCATGCCTCGCGCGCCAAGAAGGAGCGCGGCGCCAGGATCGCCGTGATCGATATCTACAATAACGACACCATGAAGCAGGCCGACATCAAGATCCTGCTGCGGCCCGGCACCGACGGCGCCTTTGCCTGCGGCGTCATGCATGTGTTGTTTCGCGAGGGCCATGCCGATCGCGACTACCTGGCGAAATACACCGACTGTCCGGCCGAGCTCGAGGCGCATCTGATGACCCGTACGCCGGAATGGGCATCGGCGATTTGCGGCGTCCCGGTTGCCGACATCGAGGCCTTTGCGCGAGCGGTGGGCGAGACCAGGCGGACCTTCTTCCGTCTGGGCTACGGCTTCACCCGCAGCCGCAACGGTGCGACGCAAATGCACGCGGCGCTCTGCATCCCGGCCGTGACCGGCGCCTGGCAATATGAAGGCGGCGGCGCTTTCTTCAACAATGCCGCGATCTGGCGTTTCAACGAGAAGATCATCGAGGGCCATGACGCGATCGATCCGACGACGCGCGCGCTCGACCAGTCCAAGATCGGGCGCATCCTGACCGGAGATGCCGAGGCGCTGCGCGGCGGCGGACCGGTCAAGGCGATGCTGATCCAGAACACCAATCCGATGACGGTCGCGCCCGAGCAGGCGCTGGTGCGGCAGGGTTTTGCGCGCGAGGACCTGTTCGTCGCGGTGCACGAGCAGTTCATGACCGAGACCGCGCAGATGGCCGATATCGTGCTGCCGGCGACCATGTTCATGGAACATGACGATCTCTATTACGGCGGCGGTCATCAGCACATCTCCGTGGGGGCCAAGCTGATCGATCCGCCCGGCGAATGCCGGTCCAATCACGAAGTCGTGCAGTCGCTGGCCCGGCGGCTGGAAGCCAGGCATCCCGGCTTCGAGATGACGCCGCGCGAATTGATCGACGCCACGCTCGAGCTCAGCGGCCATGGCGACATCGCGGCATTGGAGGCTGATCTGTGGCGCGACATTCAGCCGGATTTCCGCGCCTCGCACTATCTCGACGGCTTTGCCCATGCGGACAGGAAATTCCATTTCAAGGCCGATTGGGCGCATCCGCCGTTCGGCCTTGTCATGGGCGAGGTGGCGAAGATGCCGACGCTGCCGGATCACTGGACCGCGATCGAGGAGGCGGACGAGGCCCATCCATTTCGGCTGGCCACCAGCCCGTCGCGCAGTTTCCTCAACACCACGTTCAATGAGACGCCCTCGTCGCAGGCGCGCGAGGGCAAGGCCTCGGTCCTGATGCATCCGCTTGATGCGGCGGCGCTCGGGATTGCGGAAGGTGAGGCAGTGACGCTCGGCAATATGCGGGGCGAGACGACGCTGACCGCAAAATTGTTCGAGGGATTGCGCCGCGGCGTGCTGGTCGCGGAATCGGTCCACCCGAACAGCGATCATATCGGCGGTCGCGGCATCAACACCCTGACCGGGGCGGAAGCCGTGGCCCCGATCGGCGGCGCGGCCTTTCACGATAACAAGGTTTGGGTGAGGAAGGCTGTTCTGGTTGCCTAGTACCGCCCCGTTGCGCGGTGTCGGCTCCATATCAACTCTCAATGACTTGACAGCGTGGCAGGCCATCGGTCACCCCTGTTCCGCGGCAAGTTGTCCCGGGAACGCAAACCGCGCTTTGACAGGGGCTGGACCGGTAGCTTATCTAGCGCCGCGTCGCGACGGTGAGCCGCAAACGCCGCAGAGCGCCGCACCGCTGTGAGCACTGTTCCGATTATGTTCCCATTGGTTGCATTTGTCCCGGCCGAATCCGAAGAGTGCCTCGCATGAATCCCTCCTTCCGGCGACAGCTGGCCGACTATGTGGAATATCACCGGGATCCCCGGAACTGCGCGGCGCATGTCTTCGGCATTGTTTTCCTGTTCATGGCGGCGATCCTTCCCCTCACCATGGTTCCATTTCCAAGTCTTGGCGCCCACGTGAGTCTTGCCACGCTGATGGTGCTGCCGGTCCTGGTCTATTGGCTGTTGCTTGATCTGGCGTTGGGACTGGCGATCGTCGCCGTGGCCGCTCTGCTGCTGTCGACCGCCGTGATGATCGTGGATCACACCAGCGGTTATGCCATCTGGGCCCTGGCGGTGGTCTTGACCGTGCTGGGTGTGACCTCCCAGATTGTCGGTCATCGGGTGTTTGAGCAGCGCAAGCCATCGATGGTCGATCACCCCGCTCATTTCCTGCTCGGTCCGATGTTTGTGATGGCGAAGCTTTTGGTCGCGCTTGGATTTCGGCACGACCTCGCAGCCATCATCGGACCAGCCGATGCGGTGACGCCGCGTCCGGTTTCGCCCGGCGCGAGCGACCGCTGATCAGGCGGAACTGTAGTATGACACGTACGACACTCGTCACGGGCGGCAGCGGCTTCATCGGCCAGTATCTGGTGTCCGAACTGGTCACCAGGGGCCGAAAAGTGCGCGTGCTGGACGTGCGCGCGCCGAGCCGGTCGTCGCCGGCGGTGGAATTCGTCGAAGGCTCGGTGCTCGACACCGCGCGGGTGAACGACGCAGTCGCCGGCGCCGACGAGATCTATCATTTGGCCGGGTTGCCCGGCATGTGGAAGCTCGATCGCGCGGAATTCCACGACGTCAATTTCATCGGCACGCGGAACGTGCTCGCCGCGGCGCGTCAGCGCTGCGAGGTGCCGTTTCTGCACTGTTCGACCGAGTCCATCCTGTTTCACGCGCCGCAACCCGGCGACGTCGCCGCCGAAGAAGCCACGCTGTCGGTCGACGACATGCCGGGTCCGTATACGCGTTCCAAGATGCTCGCGGATGAGCTGGCGCTGCAGGCGGCCGCCTCGGGCTTCCCCGTCATCGTCGGCTGTCCGACCATGCCGATCGGTCCGCACGATCACAATGTCACGCCGCCGACCGCCATGCTGCAATATTTTCTCGGCGGCGGGTCGCTTCAGCTGTATCTCGACTTCATGGTCAACTTCGTCGACGTGCGCGACGTCGCGAAAGGCCTCGTCCTGGCGATGGAGAAGGGCCGGGTCGGGCACCGCTATGTGCTTGGCGGCGAGAGCCTGCCGCTCAGCCGGGTGCTCGCGCTGATGGCGACGGTCAGCGGCCGCCGCAGGCTGTTGATGCGGGTGCCCGGTTGCATCGCTGAGCTGTCGGCGCGGTTCATGGAGTTGAAGGCCGATCACGTGACCGGGCGCGCGCCGTCGGCGACGGTCGAGGGGGTCAGAATCGCGCGGCGGGCCACCGCTCTTTCGGTCGAGAAGGCGAGGTGCGAACTCGGCTATGCGCCGCGTCCGGTCGAGCCGCTGCTGCAGGAGATCATCGCTCACATGTTGGGAGTATCCCCAAGCGAAGTCCTCGAGCATGCTTGAGCACCAAGGCGACATCAGTGACGCCATCCTGAGCGGATGGATCGTCACCTGGCCGACCAGATTGCTGGCGTTGATCTGGCTGGCATGGGTCGTCAGCTGGGTGGTGGCCTCGTTCTGGTCGGGGCGGACCAAAGCCCATGTGCGGACGCTGGATTCCTGGGTCTATCGTCTGCCCATCCTGATCGGGGGCATCTTGCTGTCGCCCTGGACGTCGCGCGCGCTGGGCGAGAGCAGGCTTTACGATCCCGGCAATGGCGGCACCTATCTGCTGGCCGTCGTTCTCGTCTGCGGCATCTCGTTCACCTGGTGGGCGCGCATCCATCTCGGGCGGTTCTGGTCCAACGCGATCACCCACAAGGAAGACCATCGGATCATCGATACCGGGCCCTATGGCATGGTTCGCCATCCGATCTATACGGGACTGATCCTCGCGATCCTGGCGACCGGCGTGGCGGTCGCGACCATAAGCTCGCTGCTCGGCGCGCTGTGCATCGCGTTCGGCGAATGGCAGAAGGCGCGCATGGAAGAGGGTTTTCTGTCCGCCGAGCTCGGGCAGGAGGCTTACGGACTTTATCGGCGCCGCGTCCCGATGATCGTGCCGTTCCTCACCGTTTTCAGGGCCGCCCCCAAAGCAGATGTCGAATCCGCAACTGCCAAATCAAGTGCGAAATCGAACGTGAAGCCGAAGTCAGCGCCCTGACGAGGCCGGTGCGGCCACGGCGGTGGTCAGCGGCATCAGATGCCGCGGTACCACGACGCGCTGACCGGCCGTGAGCGGAGCTGAGTCCGACATCTTGTTGACCTGGGTCAGCGACCACAAAGGCAGATGAAATTCCAGGGCGAGCCCCTGCAGGGTATCGCCGGCGCGGGCGGCAATCGAGGTGCCGCTGTCCCAGAGCTCGATGTCCTCCTTGGGCGGAACGACATAGCGCAGCGGTACATTCTCGCCCTCGACTTTCGATGGGGTCGCCACCAGCTCCCGGATCTTCGCGACCAACTGCTGGTGGACGATATCCATCTTGTCGATCGTGATGTGCGAGACCTCGTCGTGCCGGTCCAGGTCGTAACT
>NZ_JBAURI010000687.1:0-6333 GCF_049581145.1 Bradyrhizobium sp. | reverse complement strand
CATCTGCGCCTCGCCGACGCTCAGCGCCAGCGCGCCGCCGCGCAGATTGGCGCCGAACGCGGTGCGACCAAGCTTCGTGCTGCCGACCGCGACGCGGGCCGCCGACAGGCGCATGTCGAGGTCTGTCGAGGACAGCGCATTGAGATCGAACATCTGCCGGTTCCAGTCATGCGCGCCCGAAGCGAGCAGCCGGATGGTGGAAATGTAGGGCGTGAAGTCGAGCGCGTCGGCCGCGAGCGTCGCCTGCAGCGTCTGGCGGCCATTGTTGGAATAGGTCATGACGCCCTCGGCGACGTTGCCGTCGAGCTCGACGTTGACATTGGTCAGCGCCACCGAGGCGCCGACCACATTGGCGCGCGCCTTCAGCGCGAAGCGGCCGAAGCCGCCGGAGCCCGGCGGCTCTTGGCCGGTCCATTGCAGCGCGTCGCGCAGCGAGGCGCTGTCGACGGTCAGCGTGCCTTCCATCATGGCGCTGGTGCGATTGGAGACCGTGCCGTCAAAGGCAAGCTTCAGCGGCGCGCTGGACAGCCGGGCCTTCACCCCGGAGCGCTCGCCCGACAACGCCGCGACGAAGTCGCCGACGCTGATCGAGCCGTCGACCCGCTCGCCGCGCCAGTCGAATTGCCCGGTGACTGCGAAAGAGCGCGAGATCGACGGCCAGGCCAGCGAGAGGTCGATATCCTCGATCTTCTCGCCTGCATGATTGCCGCCATCCTGATAGCTCAGCGTGCCGTCCTGGATGCGGATTTCCGAGAACGACACCGGATTGTCGGCGCCGGGCTTCATGGTGCGCGCGATGGTCTGGACGAAGGGCGTCCAGTTGCTCTCGCCGTCGGCTGTGCGCATCACGCGGATCTGCGGGCGCAGCATCATGACGTCGGCGATCTCGTAGCGCTGCAGCAATAGCGGCAGCAGCCGCAGATTCGCGGTCAGCACGTCGACGCGCAGCCCCGGGCCGGCGGCGTCGCCGTCGCGCAAGCCGACATCGTGGAAGGAGACGTAGCTCCCCGGAAACACCGAGACGTCGATCGGACCCTTGATCACCAGGTCGAGGCCGGTGACGTCGCGGATCTGCGCCTCCACCGCCTGCCGCACGGCGTCCCGGTTGATCAACCAGGAGGTTGCCATCATCCCGACCAGCGCGAGCGCGAGCAACGCCGCGAGCGGCGTCCCCAGGCGTTTCATTCCTTGGGCCATCGTCAATGACATGTCCTGGTCGACTTGGATCGCGGCTTGGGTCGCTGGTCGCAGGTGAAAGGGGGGTGGGCAGGGGCGCGCCGATCCCAATGCCACCCCTTGCCAACCCACGCAACTTGATGGGTTTTCTTGACGCTTTCAAGGCCATGCCACGGATGTGACCGTTCCCTGACGATCGCACGATGGCGCATTGGCGGGCGTCTGTTACCGCGGCTACTCACCCCATCCAACAAAGGGCAGGACCAGACCAGGGCCGCATTGACGCATTGCGAAGATTTCGCCTAATAATCCGGACAATGCCGGCTATTGTGCCGCTTTCCTGCCTCAGGTTGCATGTTATGAACAAGGTTTACCCCGACGCCAGATCGGCACTCGAAGGCCTGCTCAAGGACGGCATGATGCTGATGTCCGGCGGTTTCGGCCTCTGCGGCATCGCCGAGACCCTGTCGGATGCGATCCGCGAGTCCGGCGTGAGAGACCTCACCGTGGTCTCCAACAATGCAGGCGTCGACGGCATCGGGCTCAGCCGGTTGCTGGAGACCCGCCAGATCAGGAAGATGATCTCCTCCTATGTCGGCGAGAACAAGCTGTTCGCCCAGCAGTTCCTGGCCGGCGAGCTGGAGCTCGAATTCGCGCCGCAGGGCACGCTCGCCGAACGCATCCGCGCAGGCGGCGCCGGCATTCCGGCGTTCTACACCAAGACCGGGGTCGGTACCCTGGTCGCGGAAGGCAAGGAAGTGAAGGAGTTCGACGGCGAGCAGTATCTGATGGAACGCGGCCTGTTCGCCGATCTCGCCATCGTGCATGCCTGGAAGGGCGACACCGCCGGCAACCTCGTCTATCGCAAGACCGCGCGCAACTTCAATCCGATGATGGCGACCGCGGCCAAGGTGACGGTCGCCGAGGTCGAGCATCTGCTGCCCGCCGGCCAGATCGATCCCGACCAGATCCACACGCCCGGGATTTTCGTCAAGCGCATCATCCAGGTCGGAACCGGCCTGAAGCGCATCGAGCAGCGCACCACGCGCAAGCGTGAGATGGCGGCCGCCGCAACTGGAGAGGAAGTCTGATGGCCTGGACCCGCGACCAGATGGCGGCCCGCGCCGCCAAGGAATTGCGCGACGGATATTACGTCAATCTCGGCATCGGCATTCCGACCCTGGTGTCGAACTACATCCCGGCCGGCGTCGACGTGCAGCTGCAGAGCGAGAACGGCATGCTGGGCATGGGGCCGTTTCCCTACGAGGGCGAGGAAGACCCCGACCTGATCAACGCCGGCAAGCAGACCGTGACGGAATTGCCGACCACCAGCTATTTCTCCTCGGCCGATTCCTTCGGCATGGTGCGGGGCGGCCATATCGACCTGTCGATCCTGGGCGCGATGCAGGTGGCGCAGAACGGCGATCTCGCCAACTGGATGATCCCCGGCAAGATGGTCAAGGGCATGGGCGGCGCGATGGACCTGGTCGCCGGCGTCAAGCGCGTGGTCGTGGTGATGGAGCATTCCGCCAAGGACGGCCCGAAGCTCCTGAAGCAGTGCAACCTGCCGCTGACCGGCGAGCGGGTGGTCGACATGGTCGTGACCGATCTGGCGGTGTTCACCATCGACAAGCACGGCCATGACGGTATGGCGCTGATCGAGCTCGCCGACGGCGTCACGCTCGACGAGGTCAAGGCAAAGACCGAAGCTGAATTCCGGGTGGCGCTGAAGAACACATGATGTGCACCTGAGACCTGTCGTTATCGTCAGCCCGGCGAAGGCCGGGATCCATAACCACAGAAGCTCGTTGTCGACGCTAATCTTGCGGCTTGGGCTCGCTCGAAAATTGAACCCTGATGGTTATGGGTCCCGGCCTTCGCCGGGACGACGTTGATTTTGTGATCGGCACCTGCGCTTTGCTCGGCCGCTGCGGGTGGGCAAAGCGAAGCGTGCCCACCCTTTGCCAGTCAGAACGGCGCGATGGTGGGCCGGCGCGGCTTCACCTTGTCTACGGAGCTTCGATGGTTGCTGCGGACGCCGTGATCGCGACCCACCGGGTCGCGCGAATGCGCCCGACCCGGCGGATCGCAATGACGGCGGTGCATTCAAATGCGAATCACAGCTGCTTGAGATATTCGATCAGCTGCCACTTCTCGTCGTCGGACAGCCCTGTCCCGAAGTCGTGACCGGCGTTGCTGTTGCCGGGTTGGACGTCAGAGCCGCCGACCACCAGCTTGCCGTCCTTGGAGGGGGATTCGTCGGTGACATAGCCGACGTTCACCGGGTCGTATTTCCTGCTGCCGACCATGAAGAACGGCTTGCGTTGCGCCGGTGGGGTCAGCAATTCCCAGAGGTTCGGCACCGAGCCGTTGTGCAGATAGGGCGCGGTCGCCCAGATGCCGTGCAGCACCCGCGACTCATAGGCATCAGCTTCGCCCGGCACCTTGTAGAGGTTTGCGAGCCGGTCGCGGAGATGGGTCTTCAGGTTCTCGATGTTGGCATGATCCCGCGCGAGCTCCAGAAACAGCGTATGATTGCGCAAGGCTCCCTGAAGACGTTGCAGAAACGCCGCATCCTGCTGGTTGGTGAGGATATCGGCGATGTCCTTCTGGATGGCCTGCCAGACGCCGCTGTTGGGATTTGGCAGTCGCGGCAGCGGCGGGAAGGCATCGTCGAACAGCGCGCCGACCACCGCCGCTGCAAGCACGTCGGTGGTCGCGGCTGGATTGGAAAGCTTCGATCCCGGCGGATTGGGCGTCAGCGCGCCCGCCAGGACGCCGGATTGCGATGTCCGCAACGCATTCTCGAACATCCTGGAATCGGTGCCGACCGCCTTGACCGGCGTCAGCCAATTGCCTGTCTCGGCTATTTCCCGCTGGTCATGGCAGCTGCCGCAATTTTGCGCGAAGAGGACGCGGCCCCTGTTCACCTTGTCCGGATCGAGAGCGAACGGCCATGGCGGCGGCTTCAGCGCGACGATCTTTTCCTCGAGCTGCTGCAGATTGACGAAGTTCACCGAGCTCCTGAAGCTGTAGAACGGCGGCAGCAGCTGCTTCTTGGGCGTGAACTCCGCGAACACGCCGAACACCTCGCCGGCATTGCGTCCGATCGCGTTGATGTAGAGGCCGTTGGGAACGTCGCCGTTCCATTGCGTCTTGTCCTGCCGCGAGGCGTTCCAGAGGAAAGGATAGCTGACCGGCGCGTCCGCGATCTTGAAGTTCGCCTCGATCCCGAGATCCTTGCCCGCGACGCGGTTGAAGATCATGCCGAAGGCGTCGAGCCGCCCCGGTCCCCAGTGCGACGCGGGCAGGCTTTTGTCCATGAAGTCGCCCCACTGCTTGACCCAGGCGGCGAAATCCGTCTTGAGGTCCTTGGCGCGGGTCGCGGTATAGCGGTCGCCGAGCACGGCGCGGGCGAACTTGTCGAAGCGGTCGGCATCCGACAGCGTGGCGCGCGTGGCGGCCGTCAGATCGATCAGGAACGCCTGGAAATCGGCGGTCGCCGGTGCGCCATCGATGCGCAGCTGCTGCGTCGCGCCGTCCTTGTTCTGATACTCGATTTGCGCGGTGTGGCAGGCCGCGCAGCTCATGCCGAAGAAGCCGGTCTTGGCGTCGCCGTCGATCACGAAGCCGACCGCCAGCCCTTCCGGATTCGATCTGGATTTGTCGTTGGGCAGATAGCCGTAGCGTGCCAGCTGGTCGCCGCCGAACGGCTCGTCGACATCGAGCCGCCGCAGCGCCTTGAACCAGAGATAGGGCATGATGCGCGATCCCTGGCTCGTGGTGTAGAAAAACTGCCGGTCCTCCGCGGTCCAGCCCTGCCTGGCGTATTGCAGCACGGGTGTCGCGGTTGATCCGGCCGCGGACTGGGCGAGCGCCGGCGAGACCGCGCCGAGCGCTGCAAGGCAGCCGAACAAAATCTCAAATGACTTTGTCATGAAATCATCCCCGCATCATCTGATGGAAAATATCTCGCGCGCCGCGTGATGATCCCAGACTAACAAATGGGCGACGGTTTGAAACGAGCAAAATTTGCGTGACACGGAAATTGACTTCGTGGTCCGCAGATGAGCAGTGGATAAGGGAGGCCGATCACGTGTTCATGGCGGGCGCGTGATCCGCGGGCGTCTCGCTTGATTAGCAGCGCTGAGGGGCCGCCGCCAAATGCCGGTTCGCGCGCCCGGATTTCGTCAGGCCGGGTTGAGAATGCATTTGACGGATGCAGACGGCCACTCCTACACTCGAAAAAAACAAAGTGGAGGAAGCGATGCGGCCACCCTTGCCGGTGCGTGGCTTTGAGCAGGCCGCGCGCGGCTCACCCGCTGTTGGGACACCTTCGTCCGCCGACACATCCCGGCCCCGGGGATGGCCCCGCTTTCGCATCGGCATCGCAAAGACCAATCAGGAACAGATCGTCCTGATGATCACGATCCTGCTGCTGGTCGTGTTCGGCCTCACGCTGAACGGCTTTGCCACCGTGTCCAACCTGCTCAATCTGCTCCGCTCGATCTCGATCCTCGGCGTTCTCGGCCTCGGCATGGGATTGATCGTCATCAGCCGTGGCATCGATCTGAGCGAGGTCGCGATCATGGCAGGCTCCTGGTCGATCGCCCTGATCGAGATGCAGCGGGGGCTGCCGGTGACTGCGGCCGTGCTGGTGGCGCTCGCCATCGCGATCATGATCGGCGCGATCAATGGCGTGATGGTCGCCTTTATCGAGGCGCCTGCTCTGTTCGTGACGCTGGCCGCGGGCTTCGTGATCTATGGCATGGCCTTCTGGTTTGCCCCGGCCTGGGTGGTCTATGCGCCGAACAACGAGCCCGCGCTGATGTTTCTCGGCGCCGGCCGGCTGTTCGGCGTGCCGGTCCCGATCCTGGTGTTCGCGGTCGCCGCCATCGCCATGCAGCTGTTCCTGTCGCGCACCTCGCTCGGCCGCTTCATCTACGCGCAGGGCGACAGTCCCGAGGCCGCGCGGCTGTCCGGCGTCGCGCTGCGGCCATTGATCGTGCTGGAATATGTGCTGGTCGCGGTGCTTGCGTGGCTCGCGGGCTTCGTCTGGGTCGGCACCACAGGCAGCATGCAGATGGCGATCACGCAGGGCACCATGATCTTCGACGTGGTTCTGGTCGTCGTGATCGGCGGCATCAGCCTGATCGG
>NZ_JBAURI010000686.1:0-3259 GCF_049581145.1 Bradyrhizobium sp. | reverse complement strand
CATCAAGAACAACCTCGCGATCGAAAACCGCGCCGGGATCGGAAGGCAAGGACGACCAATATGCCAGCGCGGCGTCCCAGTCGGCACCCTTCGGCCCCAGAGGGCGCCCCTCGAGATAGCGAAATGTCGTCTCGTCCGGCGCGACCATCCCGACGCGGCTGCCCGCTTCGATCGACATGTTGCACAGCGTCATACGAGCTTCCATCGAAAGCGCGGTGATCGCCGGGCCGGCATATTCGATGGCGTGACCAACGCCGCCATTAGTGCCGATCTGCGCGATCAGCGCGAGGATGATATCCTTGACAGCGACGCCGGCTTCGAGCCGCCCGTTGAGTGTCACCCGCATGCGCTTCTGCTTGCGCTGCCGCAACGTTTGCGTGGCGCATATGCATTCGCATTCACTGGAGCCGATCCCGAACGCGATCGAACCGAACGCCCCATGCGTGCAGGTGTGGCTATCGCCACAAACCAGCGTCGATCCGGGCAAGGTAAAGCCAAGCTCTGGGCCGATGACATGGACAATTCCATGCCGGCGATCGCTAGTCGGAACATAGGGAATACCAAAGCGCGCCGCATTCGCCCGCAACTGGGACACCTGCTGCGCCGCCGGCCCGTCAGGAAGCAGCCTTCGGCGAAATCTGGTTGGCACGGCGTGATCGGCAACTGCGATATGCGCCTGGGGGCGGCGCAATTCGCGGCCATTTTCGATCAAGCCGGCAAAAGCCTGGGGGCTTGAAACCTCCTGAACGAGATGCCGATCGATGTAGAGTAACACCTCGCCGTCGTCGTAGGTCTTGACGACGTGGGCGTTCCAGATCTTGTCATAGAGCGTGAGCGATTCCATCCCATCCATGCCCGAGTTGAGCGCGCGCTTCTCGCCGAGCGCTGCGCATGTTTGTCCACCCGAAAATTCAAGGCGCCAAATCTCTCTTGCTGAATTCTGCGCCACCATGCTATGTCTTTATGCATGCGCATGCAAGAGGGCGTGGCCGCAAATATTGAACAAATATGGGGAAAGGTGTGGCCAAGAGGCCGAGAGCGTGCCGGCATCGGCAAACTGCTGCCATGGCCCGACGATCATTGTCGTTGCCGTCCTATTCGAGAACGCGAGGTCCCGGAATCGTTGCGCGCCAAATCAGACTACCGCAGATTGGCCGATCGATACCGCGCTCGATGGGCCGGGGTGGCTCATCGAGATGCAGAATGGCGAGCGTTTCGTCCACCATCAAATCGATCGGCTGGCTCACGGAGGTGAGTTGATAGGGAAGCCTGCCCGCTTCAGGAATGCCGTCGAAGCCGGCGAGCATCATATCCTCCGGGATTCGAAGACCGAGCCGATGACGCAGGACGTCCATCGCACCCATCGCCATGATGTCATTGATACCGAAAAGCGCGTCCGGCCGCGGTTTCGATCCGTCGCCGAACAGGCGCAAGGCCGCTTCGACCCCGCCATCATACGACGAATGGCCGCTTGCTTCTTCGATATCGCCGCGCCTCACCCCCGCCTCAAGCAAGCGCTCGACGAAGCCCCGCACGCGATCCTGGCTGGTCGTACCCCTAGGATCGCCCGTAATCATGGCAAAGCTTTTCGCCCCCGCCCGAAGGAATGCCTCAGCCATGAGACGACCGCCGGCGCTGTTGTCGCACCTGACGCCAGAGGCATCACTGCCAGGAATATATCGATTGAACAGCACGATCGGGATTCCCCGATCATGGCATATCCCTATCATACGCGTGGAAAGCTGCGCCGCCGTCAGGATGACTCCATCGACCTGATATCGCAGCACGCGCATGATCGCGTCATCGCTTTCGGCGCCCGGCTCGACCGTGAACGTCAAGACCTGCCGGCCTTGTTCTTGAAGTCGCCGGCTGAACGCATCCAAGACATGCACATAGAACGGATTAGCCAAATTCCCCAATATCAGAGCTATGATATTGCTGCGCTTGGTCGTGAGGCTGCTGGCGATAAAGTTCGGCACGTAGTTCAGTTTGCGGGCGGCCTCGATTACTTTGGACTTGGTTTCCTCCGCAATGCTGGACCCCGGCGTGAAGGCGCGCGAGACGGCGGACTGGGATACCCGCGCCAAGGCCGCGACATCAAACGAGGTTACACGCGATTTCGGGCGCTTCATCAGACCAACTTCTCCCCCCACATTGCGTCCCCTTCGACAGCCGACTGCGCATGCGCATGCGCGTATCTAGACATCGAGCCTTTCGATTTCAACGTCAGCCTGCTGTTCGGCCTTCACGCCCTCGTTAGCGCTATCGCTCCATCGCTGACGCATCCGAAGCTGACCATGGAATCGTGCGAACGCGCGCCCCCGCGGCAATTGACAGGCACTGCGCGACGCGCAATCATTGCATGCGCATGCATTCGCTCAGCTGCTTGAGCCTTCTCTGGGAGCACACGGCAATCTCGGCGCTGCCACACCGGCTTATATCGTCTCCCTTCAAACCAAGGAGATCACGATGCAACTTGAAGGACAGACGGCATTGGTCACGGGCGCACAGCAGGGAATCGGTCGCGCGATAGCGATCGAGTTCGCCCGCCAGGGAGCCGATGTCGCCATCAACTATCTCGATGATCTCGATGCAGCAGGCGCGGTTGCGCGCGAAATCGAGGCGCTCGGCCGCAGGGCGATCGTGCTGCGGGCCGATGTCGCCCAATTTGTCGAATTGGATCGCCTCGTCGAAAGCGCCGCGACCGGGCTCGGAGGTCTGGACATTCTTGTCAACAACGCGGGCATCTACCCTCGTGCGCATCTGCTGGAGCTGACCGAGGATTCCTGGGACTTGACCCAGTCGATCAATCTGAAAGCGAGCTGCTTTCTTGCTCAAGCAGCCGCACGCCGGATGGTCGCAGCGAAACGCGGTGGCGCGATCATCAATATCGCGTCCGCGGCCGTGCAAGGTTGGGAAAGATCGTCCGCCTACAGTGCCTCGAAGGGCGGAATCGTGTCGCTCACGCGCTCAATGGCCATCGATCTGGCTGCGCACGACATCCGCGTCAATGCCATCGCGCCCGGCATCACCGACACCGCGCAGCCGCGGGGCGGTTACTCGGAGGAGCAGTTGAAGGTGATGGTGAAGACCCTGCCGGCACGGCGCATGGGCCGCCCGGACGAGATCGCAACGGTCGCCGCATTCTTGGCGAGCAGGGCTTCAAGCTACATGACCGGGCAAACGGTCCACGCCAACGGCGGTGGCTTCATGTCATGACGCGTGCAGGCCTGGGAATATGCGATCGACGTTTTGAGTC
>NZ_JBAURI010000685.1:0-6735 GCF_049581145.1 Bradyrhizobium sp. | reverse complement strand
TCTGCTTCATCAGACAATCCTGGCATCCGCCCAAATGAGCATTGACCAGATGCGGAAGGCTCAGCTCGCAAGCAGTTCCTTGAGCGCCGCGTCCAGGATCTTGATGTCATCGGGACTGGTGCCGGGGCCGCCGGCGAAATGGCCCCAATAGGTCTCCACAACGCGCAGCTCGGCATTCGGCATGTGCTTGACCTCGTTGGCGCTGTCTTCCGGAGGAAAATAGAGATCGGACGAGGCTGGCATCACGAACGCCTTCGCCTTGATTCCGGCCAAGGCCTTCTCGTAGTCGCCCTTGTAGATCGGGTTGTTCGAAATATCGCCGTTCTGCCAGGTCCAAAGCATGGTGAGAAGATTGTTGGCATCCTTGGAGAGAAGCCAGCCTTCCCAGAATCCCACCAGGAAATCCTCAAGCGACGCATAGCCCATCTTCTTGAGGTCAGCTTCGACGCGGTAGAATGTCTGCGAGAAGCCCCAACCCGCATAGACGCGAGCCGCAGCACGAAGGCCCTTGGCCGGTTGCTCCGTGTAGAAGCCGTCCTTGTAAGCCGCGTCGGCCTGCAGGGCTGCCTTGACGCCTTCAAGAAACACAAAATTGTGTCGCGAACATTTGGCCGAGCCCTGGAATGGCAGGATGCGTTCGACCATGTCCGGGAAAATCGCGCCCCAATGGAATGTCTGCAGTGCCCCCATCGACCAGCCCGTCACCAGCTTGATCTTGCTGATTCCGAATTTTTCGGTGACGAGACGCTGCTGCTGCACCACGTTGTCGTAGGCCGTGATATTCGGAAAACGGGAGCCATTGAACGGAACGGGCGTATTGCTTGCTGAGGTCGAGAGGCCGTTGCCGAACATGTTCGGGACAATGATGAAGTATTTTTCCGGATCGAGAGCCAGGCCGGAGCCGATCAACCATTCGTTTTCCGCGTGGGTTCCGGAATACCAGCAGGGATAGACGATCACATTGTCCTTGGCGGCATTCAGCTTGCCGTAGGTCTTGTAGGCCATCTTGGCGCCGCGCAGAATTTGCCCGCATTGCAGGGTTACGTCGCCCAGTTCGAACATCTCGTAATCAGCCATAGCCATTCCCTCTCGTGGTTATCATGTTACGCAGTCAAATAAGTCGTCCTGGCGAGCAGGCGCGCGAGCTGGCTCGGCCAGGTGGCCTGCACCACATCCCCGATGGTGTAGGGGTCGCGGAAGAACTGTCGTTCCGGAATATAGGCGACGAACTCGTCGGTGTCGGTCGCGTCCAGCATGACCTTGACGAAGTTGCCCTGATATTCCACCGCCAGCACCCGGCTCGCCAGCGACGAAGTGTCGGGCGGAATCCCCACGCCGGGCCGGATCAGGTCGACATCGTCGCGTCGCACCGCAACGTCGATGGTGTCGCCCTTGCTGACATGTGCCGATCCGACCGGCACGGTGACGGCTTTCATCTGAGGCGCGGCGAAGCTCACCACCCCGCCCTCGACGGCATTGACCCGGCCGGAAAACACGTTCTGGCCACCGAGAAACTCGGCCACATAACGATCCCTCGGCGTCGCATAGACATCGCGCGCGGGGCCGGCCTGCATGATCTGGCCGCGGTCCATCACAACGACCATATCGGCCAGCGCGATGGCCTCAAGTTGCGAGTGGGTGACGTGGACGAAGGTAATGCCGAGATCACGCTGCATTCGCTGAAGCTCGAGCCGCATGCGCACCCTCAATTGCTCGTCGAGCGCGGAAAGCGGCTCATCCAGCAGCAGCACCCGGGGCTCGGTGATGGCGGCGCGCGCCAGCGCGACACGCTGCTGCTGGCCCCCGGAAAGCTGCGCCGGCAGCCGGTCGGCGAGTTCTGACAGCCGAACCTTCTCGATCATCGCGTCGGTCTGCCGGTATCGATCACTCTTCGAAAGACCGCGGATCCGAAGCGCAAACGCGATATTGTCCCGCACGCTCAGATGCGGAAACAACGCGTAGGACTGAAACATCATCGCGGTCCCGCGTGCGACCGGTGGCAGTCCCACCACGTTTTCGCCGCCGATCAGGATCTCACCATCGGTCGGATCTTCATGGCCCGCGATCATGCGCAGAATCGTGGTCTTGCCGCAGCCCGACGGCCCGAGAAAGCAGCAATAGGCCCCGTCAGGAATCTTCAGATTGATGCCCTGCACCACGGTGTGGACGCCGTCATAGCTCTTGGTCAATCCGGCGAGTTCGATGTCGCCGCGCAGCACCGCCATAGTCCGGTCTCCGATCAGGTCGCTCGAGCGCCTCGACGTTTCTGAATCAACACGATGGTCCCGAGCGCCGCGCCGATGATCAGAAACGAAATGATCGTGGTCACGGTACCCAGCGCGTAAAGTGACGGCGACGTGACGTTGAGGGTCATGCTCCATATCTCCAGCGGCAGCGTGTTTTGTGGTCCGGCGGTCTGCAGCGTTCGAGCGAACTCGTCGTAGGACAGCGTGAAGCCGAACAGCGCGACCGCCACCAGGCCCGGCGCCAGCACGGGAATGATCACCAGACGGATTGTCTGCCAGGTGGAGGCACCGAGATCGCGCGCCGCCTCCTCCCAGGCTGGATTGAAGCGCGACATCACCGCGAACATCACCAGCACGCCAAACGGCAGCGTCCACGACAATTGCGCACCCAGCGCCGAACCGTAGGGAGACGTATCGATGCCGATCGCATTGAACAAAAGCCCGACACCGATGCCCAGGACGAGACCCGGCGCCACCAGACTGCCGATCATCAATGCGAACACGATATTGTCGCCGGGAAACCGCCGGCGGAACGCCATTGCCGACATGAACGATACCACCACAGTGATCGCCGTCACCACGATCGCGAGCTTGATCGACCGGTCAAAAGCGCCCTTGACGTCGCCGGTCCTGACCTGCGTGAACAGATCGACGAACCAATGCAGCGACAACCCCTTCATCGGGAACACCAGGCCACCCCGAACATCCTGGAACGACAGGATGTAGATGCAGATCATCGGACCATAGAGCGCGATCACGTAGAAGGTGAAAAGCGTCGCCAGCAGATAGAATGTCCATGGCCGGCCTCCGCGACTTGGGGCTATCGCCCGTTTCGTCGCACGCGCGCCAGCCATCGTGACACTCTGCGACGTCGCACTCACCGGGTGATTTCCTTTCGGATGTCGACGGTGCGCAGGATCAGGAAAACCATCGCCAGCAAGACGACCGTGAGGACGATCGCGCTGGCCGCCGCACCCGGATATTGCAGAACCGAAATGTCCTCATAGAACGCGCCGACCACCGAGGCAGAGCCGCCGCCGGACATCACCTTGGTCACGAAGAAATCGCCCATGACAATCGAGGCCACGAAAATCGAGCCCAGCGCGATGCCGCTTTTGGAAAGCGGCACAATGATCAGCCGCATGATATCGAAGCGGCTTGCTCCCGCATCGACCGCGGCCTCGACGACCCGCTTGTCGATGCGAGCCATCGAATTGAAGATCGGCACGATCATGAATATCGTGAGCTGGTGCACATAGGCGACGACGACCGCAAAGCCGGAATACAGCAGGAACTCCAGCGGCTCCCGGATCAGACCGAGGCGCAGGAGAGCCGAATTTATCAGGCCTTCCTTGCCGAGCAGCGGAATCCAGGAAATCATCCGGATGATGTTGGACGTCCAGAACGGCACCGTGCAGATCAGGAAGAGGCCGATTGCGAGCAATGGATTCCGCACATGGAAGACCAGAAAATAAGCGACGCAAAAGCCGATGATCAGGGTGAAAAACCAGGTGAGGATGGTGAATTTCACGGTTTCGAAATAGAGATTGAACGTCAGTCCTGAGGTCAGCACCGTCTTGTAATTCGCCAGCGTGAAGGTCGGTATCAGACCGCCAAATCCGTCGGTTTCGAACACGCTCGCGACCAGCACCATCAGGATGGGCAGCACGAAGAAGGGGATGAGCACGAGCATCAGCGGTGAAATATACAGCCAGCTTACGATCGATCGGGAAACAGTCATGAAAACTCTCTGGAGACATCTATCACTTGCCGGTCGGCTGTTGGCCGACCGGCAGGTTGCCGAGGGCAGCCGAATTCAGGCGACCTTGAAGTCGTTCCAGCGCTTGTTCATATAAGCCGCTTCGTCCATCAGCGTATTCCAGCACGAAATATTGGTAACGCGCTCGGTAAATGACCCGCCGTCGCGGACCGTGCCGGCCACCTCCATCGGCACACCATACGGATCGGTCACGGGCTCGGGAGCCGCTTTTCCCTCGTACCAGAACGCGTATTCGGCCGGCGTCATGAATTTCTTCGCGGTCGAAGGCACCGGGCTGTAGTAGCCGTAGCGGCTCACGAACGCGCCCTGCCAGCCGGACATGTACCAGTTCATGTACTCATAGGCGGCATCGAGCTTCTTGCCGGTCAGATGCTTCATCAGGCCCATGCCATTGCACCAGCCGCGATAGCCCTCCTTGCCGTCCTTGATGTTGACCGGAGCGTATACGCAGGGGATTTGCTTGACCCGAACGGCGGCGACCGCCGGCGACCACATCGATTGAATGACGACTTCTCCAGCCGCCATCAATTGGACCGACTGGTCAAAGGTGGTCCAGGTTGCGCGGAATTGACCGGACTTCTTGAGTTCAATCAGCTTGTCGCAGGTGAAATCAATCTCCTTTTTCGTCATATTGCCCTTGTTGCCGTATTTGATCAGCCCGGCGCTTTCGAAACACAGCGCGGCATCCATGATGCCGATCGCCGGCACGTCGAGGATCGCGGCCTTCCCCTTGAACTTCGGATCGATAAGCTCTTTCCATTCCGTCACCGTGTGCCCCACGAGATCGGGACGGTAACCGATCGAGTCGGCGTTATAGACCTGCGGGACGTTGGTCAGCCATTCGGTGACGCCTTCGTGCAGCTCGGTGGAATCCGGCTTTTCGATATAGAGCGCTTCGTAGGGCGAAATTCCCTGACGCGGGATCTTGTGGCCATCGAGCTCGCCCTTGGTGAAGATCGGAAGGAAGTTGTCGAACTCCTTGATCTTCTTGGCCTCGATGCCCTGGATCACCCCGCGCTTGGCCGCAAGCTTGGCTTGCCAACCCTCGAGGTCCGCGATGTCGACGCTGTTCGGCTGGGTGATGAAACGATTGATCGCGGCGGACGTGTCAAGGTTCTGCATGGTCACCTTGAAACCGAGATCCTTGGCGGCCTGGTCGCCGATCGCCTTCACGACGGAATATGACACGCCGACATGACGCAACTCGATGTCCTTGATTTCCTGCGCCCAGATCGTCGGAAATCCGGTGATCGCGCCGGTTCCGACGGCCGCGCCCGCAGCTGCGGCGCCTGCCTTCAGCAACGACCGGCGGTTGACGCCCTTTGTGGAATTGCCTGCGTCACCTTTATCTTTAGCAGTCATATGCTTCTAACCCCCCTGTCAACATTCGACGCCGCGGACACCGGCCTCGGATCAACCGGACATCTCCAGCCTCTGGCCCAGAGTCCGAGCTGCCTGAACTCATTGAAGAGCGTTGCTGCGACCATGCGCACAGTCGTCAGGCACGTGATATGCCGCTCACTCAATTTCGTGGGAGACAGTGTCAAGCGTTCGACGGGAAAGCGACATTCGCCATTTAGCCGATGCCCAGCCGCCAAAGTACGTATTCCATTTTTTGCTGCAGGCGAGTATCGCGCCGTTCGCCAACCCCCAGAGCAATGATTAGGCAAAACGACGGCAAGAGAGGCATCGCTGCGCAAGCTGTGGCGCGAGCTCAACCTGGATGCTCAGAAAGGGAGCACGTTGGTCTTCGTGATGCCGGCACCATCCGCCGATTGGATAGGCGGGGCAGATCCTGCATTCGTCGATCGGCGCTTTCGCGCCGCCCTGCGTCGGGCTTTCTCCCTGGAGAAGGCTGGCACAAAGCCGCTGGGGATTGCACGAAATGGCGACAAAAGCGGCCTGGACTAGACGAAACAACGGGCTGCATTATATCTGTATAGATATAACGTGGATCCCTCCAGGTCATCCGTATGAACATCGAAAGCAAGTCGCTCACCAGCTGCGAGGTCACACCGGACGGCAGCACGATCGTGCTCGGCTTTATCGATACCGACGGTAAACCAGCCAGCGTCCGTCTATCGCTCAATCAAGTCGGAGCCCTCGCCATGACGTTGCCCGAACTGATCAACAAGGCGCTTCGATCGCGTTTTGGGGATCAAAGCCTGCGCTATGCCTATCCGCTCGCCTCCTGGGCGATCGAACGCTCATCCGACCCGGCGACCGGAATGGTGACGTTCAGCACCGTCGATGGCTTCACCGTCTGCTTCTCCATGCGACGCGAATTGCAAAGCGAACTCGGCGAAGCGCTGGTTGCCGAGCATAGGACGAGGCCTCCACTGCTGGCGCACTAGCCGCCGGGCGGATGGCTTGCCGGTTTAGTGATTTCAAAGTTCTAGTCATATCAGCCTTGCTTCGGCGGAACTCGGCGGACGCGCGCCCAACACCTTTTTGATGGCACGGTGGGCACGATGCTGATGCGCTTTGCCCACGAATTCAAATTTTCAAGCAGCGGATGCAGTTTCACGGTCTCGCGGCGCTGGTCGCCCGAGCTTTGCTTGGGAAGTCTTGCGCCTCGATCAGAGGGCGCAGGGAATGCCGGGTGCACGCTGCACCCGCGGTCTCGCGTGCAATAAAAACAAAAGCAAAAGCGCACACGAGCATACAGGTTCAGCGGAGACACTCCGACATTCCCTGCGCAATGGCTTT
>NZ_JBAURI010000684.1:0-2272 GCF_049581145.1 Bradyrhizobium sp. | reverse complement strand
CTCGTGAACCTGATCGTTCTGGTAGGAGGTCACATAGAAGAACGGGCTGCATTCCTTGCCGGCATAGCTCGACGGTCCGGCATTCGGGCTGATCAGGAAGGTCTTGCTGTCGACGACCGGCTTGTGGATCGCCTGCAGGATGTTGGAGAAGATCGGGCCGACCACGAAATCGACCTTGTCGCGCTCCAGCAGGCCCTTGACCTTGGTCACGGCCGCGTCCGGCTTCAGTTCGTCATCGACCACCGTGACGTCGACGTCCTTGCCGCTCATCTTGCCGCCGAGGTCCTTGACCGCCAGCGCGAAACCGTCGCGGGCCTGCTGGCCCAGTCCCGCCGCCGGTCCCGACAAGGTCACGATGACGCCGATCCTGATCTTGTCGTCTGCGACCGCGGGGCGGACCGCGATGCTCAACAGGACCGCCAGTCCGGCCAACTTCCACAGCTGCTGCATGAAAACTCCCCCTGAAAGACGACCTGCGTGCGGGCCTTCGAGCTTATGCTGACCAAGGCTGTCGCCGCAAGCCAAGCGGCGGCCCGCCCGCGACCGCTCCCGACGCGGCATGCAAGCGGCGCGCCAATTGCTTGAAGCCTAAAGCAATTGCAAACCGGCGCGGTCGCCGTTTTGGCTTGCGATATGTCGCGAATTATTTGAAGGTCGAAACAATGGGCAAAGAGCCCGGCCGGCGAGCGAACGGCAGCGGTGCAGCTGGAGGTCCAGTCAGTTATGATTGCATCATGATCCTTGATTCCGAGACCAAGGCCGTCGAACTCCCCGAGGATCACGGCAACGAACTGCGACTGTGGCTGCGGCTGTTGACCTGCACGACCCTGATCGAGGGGACGGTGCGTAGTCGCCTGCGCGAGCGGTTCGACGTCACGCTGCCGCGCTTCGACCTGATGGCGCAGCTCGACCGGGCCCCCGAGGGCATGACGTTGTCGGATGTGTCCAAGCGCATGATGGTGTCGAATGGCAACGTGACCGGGCTGGTCGAACGCCTGGTCGAATCCGGCCATCTGGACCGGCGCACCTCGGACACCGACCGTCGGGTCCAGGTGATCCGGCTGACAAAGGCCGGCCGCGCCGAGTTTCGCAAGATGGCGGCCGAGCACGAGACGTGGATCGCCGATATCTTTTCCGATCTGACGCCCAAGGATGTCCGCGACCTGATGCGGCTGTTGGCCAAGACCAAGGGCTCGGCCCACAAGGCCGCCGACCGGCGCGCGCCCTAAGCCATGGCCGAGGTCGACTACGAGGTCGAGTACAACAACCGGGCGCGGGTTCCCGAAAATCCGGCGCTGATGGCGGGCTGGGCGCGGGACGCCGCGGCCTATCGGGAACGGAACGCGCCGCAAGTGATCCGTTATGGGCCGGGGCCGCGCAACACGATCGATCTCTTTGCCGGCCATGATTTTGCCAGCCGTGACAATGCTCCGATCGTGGTCTTCATCCATGGCGGCTATTGGCAGGCGCTGGACGGCTCCTCGTCCAGCCATTGCGCGCGCGGGCTCAACGCGCATGGCGTCAGCGTTGCCGTTCCGACCTACGATCTCTGTCCGCAGGTAAGCGTCGACACCATCATCGCAGAAATGCGGGCCGCGACGCGTGAACTGGCGCGGCTCGGTCGCTCGCTGGTGATCAGCGGCCATTCCGCCGGCGGGCATCTGGCGGCCTGCATGCTGGCGACGGATTGGCCGGCCTATGATGCGTCGCTGCCGCAGGATCTCGTGACCGCGGCCTATGCCATTTCGGGCCTGTTCGACCTCGTGCCATTGGTCGACACCTCCATCAACAAGGCGCTGCGTCTCGATCCCGCGGCGGCCAGGGCCGCAAGCCCGTTGTCCTGGACGCCGCCTGCCGGCCGCACGCTCGATGCCGTGGTCGGCGGCCAAGAGAGCGCGGAATATTTCCGCCAGAGTCGGACCATCGTCGAGCGATGGGGCAAGGCCGGCGTCGCGACCCGTTTCGGCACCGTTGCCGATGCCAACCATTTTACCGCGATCGCGCCGCTGGCCGATCCGGAGTCGGCGATGGTGCAGCGCTTGAAGGAATTGGCAGGCGGCTGAGGTCGGTTAGTCCTACTCCCTCATGACCGAGCGAGGCGCATGATACCCCCGCTGGTCATGCCCGGGCATTCGCAAAGCGAATGAGCCGGGAATCCATAACCACAGGCCGGAATTGTTGGGTGAGATGGTTGTTGCGTGCATCTTGATTCATTATCAAGATCAGTGGTTATGGATTCCGGGCTCGCGCTTCGCGCGCCCCGGAATGACGG
>NZ_JBAURI010000683.1:0-4877 GCF_049581145.1 Bradyrhizobium sp. | reverse complement strand
CCATTCTGGTCGTGCTGTCGATGATCACAGGCGACTTTCTGGCGATGTCGTCAACGACAGACAATGTGCGACCTTCCGCGAAGCCGAATGCCTGGAAGATCGGAGAGCTGACCATCGCCGGCGTTCTGATGGGGATGTTCGATCTGGCGTTTTGTGTCGGTGTGCTTCTGGTCGGCAAGTTCGATCTTCAGCTTGGGATCGAGCCGCTGCGCACCCTGACACTGGTCAATCTGGTGTTCAGTGGACAGGCGATCTACTATGTCGTTCGCGAGCGCCGTCGTCTGTGGTCGTCGAGGCCGAGCACGATCGTATTGTTGTGCTCGCTCCTGGACATCACGATCATTCCCACGCTGGCCCTGAGCGGAATTTTGATGGCGCCGCTGGGCTTGCCGATCATTGCCAGCGTCTTTGCCGGCGCGGTCGTGTTCGCCTTCGTGCTCGATGGCGTTAAATCTCTGATCTTCAAAGTCCTGAAAATGGGCTAGTTGGGCCGTTCAGTCAACGAACATGCCGGGTCGTCGGGCGCGCGCCGGATGCCGTGATCAACAAAATAGCGATCGATCGTGGCCGGGTTGGCCCCGCCGTCGGCGAGCGCGACATAGCTGTCGGGCCGGAGCAGATAGAGGGCGTCACGGGCGAAGCCCACATTCGCATATTCGGCGCGCCAGGCGAACACGTGGAGCGCGAGGTTTTGCCCGGTGCACCATGCGGAAAGCGCGGCATCGGCCGCGCCATAGACATGGACTTGCCAGTCCGTGCCGCCAAGCGTGCTGAAATTGTCCACGCCATCAATCGCGACCCATGGCAGGCGATCGCCGCCGTGAATATGCCCGGCAACACCCCGGCTGAGCGGGCCGTCACGATAGTTCAGCATGATCTGGGAGACGGTCCGGAACATGAACTCGCGCACCGCCTCGAAATGGACCGCGAGCGGAAACAGCACCGGCACCACCCGGGTGCGCAGGATATCCGCGATGCGGCCCTCGGCCGAGGCAACGCTGAACACGCGATCGGTCGTTGCGACGAGCCGCCGGGCAAAACCGATTCGTTCGGCCTCATAGCTCGCCAGCAGCGCGTCGGGTGCGAGCCCTTTCAGCACCGCTGCCAGTTTCCAGGCGAGGTTGATGGCATCGCCGATCCCGGTATTCATGCCCTGACCGCCGGCGGGGCTGTGGATATGCGCGGCGTCACCGGCCAGAAAGACCCGGCCTTTCCGGAAATGCTCGGTTACCCGGTGATGTACGTGATAGGTCGAGAACCAGTTGACTTTGCCGACCTGAATTTTGAGATGGTTGATCGCGCGATCGCTGACATCCTCGAATTTCAGGCTGTCGGCGCGATCGGCGCGTTGGTCACGCACCGTTCCGATCAGCCGCGCGCGTCCTGCTCCGGCCAGCGGGAAGACGCCGAGGAAATCTGCCTCGTCCAGATCGATATGCAACTCGCCATTGAGCGGGGGACCCGTGGCATCGACGTCGGCAACGTAGAACAATTGCCGATAGGTGCCGCCGGGAAAGCCGGTGCCGATGCTTTCGCGCACGCTCGAGCGCGCGCCGTCGCAGCCCGCGAGGTAGCTCGCTTCGCAATCCTGCTGCTCGCCGTCGCTGCCGCGGAGGCGGGCGACGATACGGTCCTCCCGCTCGCCGACGCGCGTCAATTCGATGCGACGCTGGACGGTGACGCCGAATGCCTGTAGCCGCTCGATCAGGAGACGTTCGTGCTGGTCCTGCGGAAAGATATGGAGGAAGGGGTAGGGCGTCAGACCGACACCGATCTTTTCAAACGCAAGATGTGCAGCCTGTGTCCCCTTGACCCAGAGGTTGACGGCGGGGACCTGATGACCCCTGCTGATCACGGCCTCTGCGAGGTCGAGCTGGCGGTACAGTTCGAGCGTGCGCGCTTGCACCGCGAGCGCACGCGAGGTTGTCCCCGGCTCAGCCGTCTTGTCCACGATGCGAACCCTGATGCCGAGCTTGGTCAGCCAGAGCGCCAGCACGAGACCCGTGGGGCCGGCACCCACGATCAGGACATCGATTTGCGCCATTTGCCTCTCCTTGCGCTGCAAACGCGGCAATCACCGCTTTGATCCGAGGCTGCAAAGGCTGCCATCCAAGGCCATGATCCAAGGCTATAATCCAAGGCCTCGATCCAAGGCCGCGGGCCCGATCCGGCATGCCCCTTGCATCTCACGAGCCCGATCTGTCTTCCAGAGTTTGCCTCACAGGAGCCCTCCATGACCGTCACGGCGACCGCGCCGATCGCAGGCATCGAGCGCAGCAACATCAGTTCAATCGTATTTGCGAGCTGCCTCGGGACCATCATCGAATGGTATGACTTCCTTGTCTATGCAACAGCGGCGGCGCTCGTTTTCAACAAGGCGTTCTTTCCGACCTTCGATCCGCTTGCCGGCACACTGGCGGCGCTGGGCAGCTACGCCGTCGGCTTTCTCGCCCGCCCGCTGGGCGGCGCCCTGTTTGGCCATTTCGGCGACCGGCTGGGACGCAAGTCCATGCTGGTCCTGACGCTGTTCATCATGGGGCTCAGCACGTTCGGCATCGGCCTGTTGCCCACCTACGCCTCGATCGGCGTGTTCGCACCGATCCTTCTGGTCGTGCTGCGCATCATCCAGGGCATCGGGCTTGGAGGCGAGTGGGGCGGGGCCTCGCTGATGGTGCTCGAGCACGCGCCGCCCGACCGCCGCGGCTTTTACACGAGCTTCGTCCAGGTCGGCTTCCCGATCGGATTGGTGCTGGCGACGCTGGTGTTCGCCCTCGTCGCCAAATTGCCCGATGCCGATTTCGCAGCCTATGGCTGGCGCATTCCATTCCTGGTCTCAATCGTGCTGCTCGCAATCGGGACCTTCGTCCGGTCGCGGGTGCCGGAGACGCCGGTCTTCGAGGGGCTCAAAGTTCGCAATGGACTCTCGGACAACCCGGTCGGCGAAACGCTCGCCGGAAACACCAAGACCTTCCTGATCGCGGTTGGCTTAAAGCTCTCCGAGGTGTCCTGGGTCTACATGCTCACCGTGTTCGTCGTGGTTTATGCGACGACCAAGCTCGCCCTGCCCAAGCCGCTGATGCTCGATGCCGTGATGTATGCTGCGCTGTTGGAACTGATCAGCCTGCCTTTGTTCGGCTGGCTGGCCGACAAGATCGGCCGGCGGCCGCTCTATATCCTGGGCGCATTGTTCACGATCCTTTTCGCATTCCCATTGTTCTGGCTGATCCAGAGCAAGAGTGCGGGGCTGATCTATGTTGCGGTCATCATCGCGATGAATTTCGGCCATGGCATGATGTTCGCGCCGGAATCCTGCTACTTTCCCGAGCTGTTCGGGCCGCGCGTCCGCTACAGCGGCGCGTCCTTCGGATTTCAGCTCTCGGCGGCGCTTGGTGGCGGCTTTGCGCCGATCATCGCAACTGCGATGGTCGGCTATTTCGGCGGCACGGCCGGCGTGTCGCTGATGATGATCGCACTCGCGCTCATCACGCTTGCCGCGGCGCTCGCCGCGCGCGAGACCAAGGGCGGCTCGTTGACGTAGTGACAGAGCAGAACGGCGTTGAGGTTTGGCATTTTCATCTATGACGGGGTTGAGCCGATTGATCTCGCCACATTCGGCGTGCTGTCGATGGCGCGCCGCATCGCTCCCGAGATCGAGATCTGCACCATTGCGCCGCGGGCAGGGTCGATCGTGCTCGCGAGTGGGCTCAAGGTCATCGCCGATTTCGGCGTCGACGACGCGCCCGCTTGCAACCTCGTCATCGTCACTGGCGGCCCGGGGTGGCCCGCACAAGCGGAGGCGCCGGCAACGCTCGACTATATCAGGCGGGTTCATGCGTCGGGCCGCATCGCTTCCGTCTGTACCGGTGGCATGATACTAGCGGCGAGCGGCATCCTTGACGGTGGCGCCGCCACCACCAAACGCGAAGTCGTGCCGCCTGAACGATCGCCGCTCGAGGCGATGCGCGCCGGATATGACGCGATCGATGTCTGTGAAGCGATGCTGGTGGATCGAGGCGACGGGCTCGTGACCGGCGGCGGCGTAACACTCTGTATCGACACCACCCTGCATCTGCTTGCGACCATGCTGGGGCCGCGGGTGGCCAACGAGACCGCGCGCATCATGGAATATCAGCGCGCCTGGCGGGCCAATCGCATCGAGTTTCCACCCGTGCTGGTGACGCGCTGAGGGTGTGAGAGCCGGAAAAAGAGGCCGCCCGGCGTGGCGGCCTCGATCGCTCTAGGACTTAGTGCTCCCACCACCACCAGTCGGCGTGCGCCCTGCGCCAGTCGGCATGACGTTGCTCGTTCCTGCCGATTATCATGCCGAAGCGGATGCAGGCCTTGCGGTCGCCTTTTTGGCAAAGCTGATGATAGCCGATGATCTCGGCTTCCATGGCATCCTGGGCATGGGCGGGTGTCGTCATCATCGCGGCGGTGCCGGAAATTCCGGCCGTGATCAACGCAACAGCCATCAACGGCTTGAGGATCATCTTATCTCCTGTTCAAATGCAGCCCCGGCGCGACGCTAGGGTCGGAACCCTGAACGCAATCTGAACCCTTCGGTGGACGCCTGCGATCAACGGGCCGCATCCGGCCTTCTGTCACCGGTAAGATGTGCTATCGTCTGGTTCAAACAGGCTGCGGCAGAGGAAACGCAGTGCAACATGCGGGGAGAGGCGATGCTGGAGCGGCAATGGTGGCAGCGCAACTGATGAAACGCGCGATTGCGCTCGCCGGGGCTGCACTGTTTGCCGCGCCGGCCCGAGCGGCCGCCCCGCCAGCCTGTCGCCGTCACGCCGGCATTGATCGGCCGGCCCGCCAAGCTGGCCGGGGTGAGCGTTGCAAGCGCTCATCACCAGAAGGAACCACGCTCGGGC
>NZ_JBAURI010000682.1:0-1590 GCF_049581145.1 Bradyrhizobium sp. | reverse complement strand
CTGCACATCGATGAGCGCATCCTTCACTATCTGGCCGGCATCAACGACCTCGATCAGCGATTGCGGCCGCTGCTACAGGCAAGCGCCGCGCCGGACTGGATTGCCGCGGCGCATGAGCGCCTGGCACAACAGGCCGCGCGCGCTCTCGACATGCGTGGCCGCGACGCTCCCGTGCTGCAATTGTGCGGCGACGACCCGCAGGGACAGGAAGACGTCGCAGCATTCGCCGCGCGCGCGCTCGGCCACGAGCTCTTCGTGCTGCCGGTCGACGATATCCCGGCGCCCGGCGCTGAGCTCAACCAGTTCGTCACGCTATGGGAACGCGAGGCGCTGCTCTTGTCCGCGACTCTCTTTATACAGTGTGCGCCCTGCGGCTTCTCGGCCGCCGCCCGCCATCTCGCAGAACGACTGCCAGCTCCGCTCTTTCTTGCGAGCCGCGAGCCGCTGCGGCTGCGCCGTCCGTTCCTGCGTGTTGAGGTCGAGAAGCCGCCTCCGGTCGAGCAGAAGCAGATTTGGGCGCGCGCGCTCGGCCCGGCGGCCGGCAGCCTCAACGGCATGCTCGACAACCTGTCCCAGCACTTCCGGCTGAGCGCCAAAGCGATTCACGCAACAACCCTGGTCACCTCCGCAACCACCGCGCCGCGCGCAGCGACGGAAGCGAACGCGATGGCCCCCGAGAAACTGCAGCCGAGCGAATTGTGGAGCACCTGCCGCGCGATGGCGCGCCCGCGGCTCGAGGATCTGGCGCAACGCATTATGCCGTCGGCCGGATGGGAGGATCTGATCCTGCCGGAACCGCAGATGCAGACGCTGCGACAATTGGCCGACCAAATTGGCCACCGCATGCAGGTCCACGAGAACTGGGGCTTCGCGGACAAGGGCCGACGAGGACTTGGAGTTAGCGCGCTTTTCGCCGGCGCGAGCGGCACCGGCAAGACGCTCGCGGCCGAGGTGCTGGCCCGCGATCTCGACCTCGACCTTTACCGCATCGACCTCTCCGCCGTGGTCAGCAAATACATCGGCGAGACCGAGAAGAACCTGCGGCAGGTCTTCGACGCCGCCGAGGAAGGCGGCGCGCTTCTGTTGTTCGACGAGGCGGACGCGCTGTTCGGCAAGCGCAGCGATGTCAAGGACAGCCACGATCGTTACGCCAATATCGAGATCGGCTACCTGCTCCAGCGCATGGAGGCCTATCAGGGCCTCGCGATCCTCACGACAAACCTCAAATCCACCATGGACAAGGCGTTCCAGCGCCGCCTGCGGTTCGTGGTGAATTTCCCGTTTCCCGACGCCGTCCAACGCGAGGCGATCTGGGGCCGCGTGTTCCCGGCGAGGACGCCCACCGAGAGCCTGGAGACGAAGCGCCTCGCCCGGCTCAACGTCGCCGGCGGCAATATTCGCAACATAGCGCTCAATGCGGCGTTCCTCGCCGCGGCGGCGGGCCAGCCGGTCGGCATGCGCCATCTGCTCGAAGCCGCGCAACTCGAAGCGCAGAAGATCGAGCGGCCGCTGTCGGAAGCCGAAGTCCGGGGGTGGGCATGAGCCGCATCCGCGTCACCATCGACGAACTCGCGCTGAAGGGATTTGCGC
>NZ_JBAURI010000681.1:0-5823 GCF_049581145.1 Bradyrhizobium sp. | reverse complement strand
ACCCGTCCAGCAGCGCGCCTTCGAACTCCTCGCCGTCAACCCGGATCGTACCCAGTAACGGTACCCGCGCTCTCAGAAAACAGCTGAGGGATCAAACCTTTATCGATGCTAAAAGAAGGAAGCTCAGACTAACCAGTGCAATTCGAATGGACCGTGAAGGGGACCCTGCAGGCCCGCGCGTGTTGCATTCGGATGTCGATACCGAGAGACGCTGACGCCGCTGGCCAACTGGCATTGTCGACGCGAATGCCCCGCAGCCAGGATGGGTCGGGAGCGATCTGGATTGCGCCTGGCGACACAAGCCATGAGTTATCTTTCGAGGGTATAAGGCGATCGTAACGCAGGAGGCGGGTCAAGCCGTCGCAGACAACACAGCTTTCAACTTCTGCACCGCGCTGTCCGGCGTGGTCAGAACCGGTCGTCCCGTCGCCTCGGCAACCAGCGCCGCCGCGGGCGCCATGCTGTACTGCGCCAACGCGATCACATCGCAACCGCGCAGGTCCTTGGCGGCCTCCATCACGATACGATCGTGCTCGGCGCGATCGCCGCGATCGAGCGCCGCCATGCCGCCCTCCGCAAGCTTCGGTACGATCTCGACGGAGGATGGAAATTCCCGCGGCATCGAAGCCAGCGTCGGCGGGAACGTCGAGAGCAGGCCGATCCTGCGGCCTTGCCGGACGGCCTGCTCGATCATCGCCTCGTTCGGCTTGAGCACCGGAATCGGTGCCTGCGCGTCCGCCACCGCCTCGATGCACGGGCCGAATGCCGAGCAGGTGAACAGGATGGCGTCAGCGCCGGTCGAGGCCACATAACGGCCGATCGCCAGAAATCGCTCGGTCATGACATCGGTGAGCCGGCCGTCGCGCGCCAGATCGGCCGACAGGCTGTCGTCAAGCAGGTTCATCAGGCGTGCATCCGGCCAAAGTCTCGTGAATGACGCCTCGATCGGCACGATCGAGTGCTTGAGCGCGTGGATCAGGGCAATGCGCATGCGTGCGGGTCCGGTTGCGAACGCGGCGGGTCGTCGCAACCCGCAGCGCCGCTCCCTTATCGCCCAAAGCGCGGGCCTACATCAAGCGTCCCCTTGGTCTCGCCTGGCCGAGTCGGCGCTTGCCGCCCTGAGCCCCGAGATGCGCCCTCACAGCTCACAGCAGCGATTTCGGCAGCAGCATATGAATGCCCTTGTTGCCGTCGACGAGTTGCGTGACGCGCAGATTGCCGGCCAGCGAGCACAGCATGTAGGCCTGGTTGCGCGACAGATTGGTGCGCTCGCAGATATGCTTGACCATTTCCCGCACCGCCTGCTTGGCGGCGTCGTCGAGATCCTCGTCGAGCCCGATCGACATCAGATGCGTGGCGCTCTCGGCGAACGGCCAGGACAGCTCCATGTCCTTGCGCACGGTGAGACGAAACGTGCCGGTCACGCCGGTTTCCAGCGCGGTGATGCAGACCTCGCCGTCGCCCTGCACGCCATGCCCGTCGCCTGCGAAGAACAGCGCGCCTTCGTTGAAGATCGGCAGATAAAGTGTGGTGCCGGGGCGCAGCTCCTTGTTGTCCATGTTGCCGCCAAAGCTGCGCGGCACCGGCGAGCCGCAACGTCCCCAGGCCGGAGGCGGCGCAGTGGCGATGATGCCGAAAAACGGATCGAGCGGAATCTCGGTGCCCCACGGCATCACGCAGACATTGCGGTCGTGATCGACTTTGGGATGGATGGTCTCGTAATCGGTGTACTCGTCCGGCAGGGTGCCGAGCAGCGGCAGGATCGACACGAAGCCCCAGTCCTGGCGCACCTTCACGCTGATGATGTCGACCTGCAGGACGTCGCCGGGCTTTGCCCCCTTGACGTAGACCGGCCCGGTGATGAAGTGCGGTCCGGGGCCCTGCACCAGCGTGTCGAGCGCCAGCAGATAGTCGGCTGGAACCAGGCTCTTGTCCTCCGGCAGCGATTCCTTGCCGCCGGCCGGAAAGGAATGCAGCGTCACGGTATCGCCGGACGCGATCTCGAGCACCGGCGGCGTGGCGCTGTCGAGGTAGCCCCAAACCATATTTTCGGGCGACGAGGGTATCTCATGGCGGCGGGACATGGGCTTTCTCCGTTGTTGTCCTTCAGATCGAGATGTAGCGGGTCAGGAGCTCACGGCTCGAGGATTGCATCCGGCCCGCCTCCACGACCGTGCCGCGCGACAGCACCACGAAAGCATCGGCGAGGCTGATCGCGAAGTCGAGATATTGCTCCACCAGCAGCAACGAAATTTTTCCCTTCAAGGCCGCCAGAATGTCCCTGATGGCGGCGACGAGATTGGGCTGGATGCCCTCGGTCGGCTCGTCGAGGATCAGAAGACCCGGCCGGGTCACCAGCGCGCGCGCGATCGCGAGCTGCTGCTGCTGTCCTCCCGACAGCGCGCCGCCCGGACGCCGCCACATCTGCTTCAATACCGGAAACAGCTCGACCATCTCCTCCACCACCTCGGCACTGAAGGTGCCGTGCGCCCGCGCCGCCGCCTCGATGTTCTCGCCGACCGTCAGCTCCGCGAAGATCTCACGGCCCTGCGGGACGTAGGCCAGCCCGGCGGCGGAACGCCGATGCGACGCCCATCCGGATATTTCGGTGTCGTCGACCAGCACGCGGCCGCGGCTCACCGGCAGCACGCCCATCAGGCATTTCAGCAGCGTGGTCTTGCCGGCGCCGTTGCGGCCGAGCACGGCCAGGCACTCGCCCGGCGCGATCTCGAATCCGACCTGGCGCAGCACCTGCGCGCTGCCGTAATGCTGGTCCAGGCTTTCGACGCGGAAACGCACTGCTACCGTCCCAGATAAACGTCGATGACGCGTTCATCGGCCCTGGCATTGGCCATCGAGCCCTCGAACACGGTCTTGCCCTCGTGCAACACGGTCACCCGGTCGGCGATCCGCTCGACGAAATCCATGTCATGCTCGACAACGACGATCGCACGGTCGTCGCGCTTGAGGTTCTTCACGAGCACCGCGGTGCGCTCGGTCTCCTCGTCGGTGAGGCCGGCGACCGGCTCGTCCAGCATCAGGACTTTCGGATCTGACGCCAGCACCATGCCGATCTCCAACCATTGCTTCTGGCCGTGCGCGAGCTCGGACGCGGACCGCCCGGCGAGACCGGACAAGCCGATCGCTTCGAGCACTTCGTCGGCGCGACGATTGAGCGCGCCTTTCGCGAGCGTTCGGCGCAAGCCGCCCTGTGCGCCGATCTCGATGTGCTGACGTACATTCAGACCGTCAAAGATGCTCGGCTTCTGGAATTTTCGCCGAACCCCGGCGCGGGCGATCTCGGATTCACTGGCGCGCACGAGGTCGGTGGATTCGCCGAAGATCACCCTGCCCTGCCTCGGCCGCGTGATCCCCGAGACCACGTCGAGCAGCGTGGTCTTGCCCGCCCCGTTCGGCCCGATCACGGCGCGCACCTCGCCAAAATCGATCGCGAGCGACAGCCTGTCGATCGCCCGGAAGCTGCCGAACTCCACGGTGACGGCATCGATCACCAGCGCGGTCCCGCCCATCAGCGCAGCTCCGGCGTTTCGGACGCAAGCGGCCGCGAGATCAACGGCCGCTGCAATCTGAAGCTGGCGAGATCGATGAGCCCGTTCGGGAACACGAGGGCGACCAGCACGATCAGGCCCGACAGGATGAAGGGCCAGAGCTCGGGAGCAGCCGCGGACAGCCAGAATTTCAGTGCATTGACCAGCACCGCGCCGATCACCGCGCCGGTGAGATGACCGCGGCCGCCGATCGCCACCCACACCGCGATTTCGAGCGACAAATCAGGCGACAGCAAGCCCGGATTGATGATGCCGACCTGGGGCACGTAAAGCATCCCCGCCAGCGCCGCGACCAGCGCCGACAGGCACCAGATCAAAAGCTTCAGCAGCAGCGTGTCGTAACCGAGCGTGCGCAGCCGCACCTCGTCGTCCCGGGTCGCGATCATCAATACGCCAAAACGGCTTTGCAGCAGCCTGCGGCAGCCAAGCATTGCCAGCGCAAGCACCACGACCGAGACCGCGGCCATGGCGATGACGACCCCTCTCTGGCCGATCGGCCAGCCGAAGATGATGGTGAAGCCGGTCATGCCATTGTTGCCACCGAAGCCGGTATCGTTGCGGAACATCAGGAGCATGGCGACATAGACCAGCGCCTGGGTGATGATGGCGAAATAGACGCCGCCGACCCGCGAGCGAAACGAGACATAGCCGAAGACGCCGGAGATCAGGAGCGTCCCGACAGCGGCGACGATGATCGCATAAGAGAAGAAGCCGAGACCGGCCCAATAGAACGGGAAATCCTTCCAGCCCATGAACTGCATGAAATCCGGCACCTTGCCGGTGACCTCGAAGGAGCGCTTCAGCAGATGCATCGCGACCACATAGCCGCCGATGCCGAAGAACAGGCCATGCCCGAGCGACAGGATGCCGAGATAGCCCCAGATCAGGTCGAGCGCGAGCGCGAGCACGGCGAAGGCCGCGAGCTGGCCGATGGCGTTGGCAAAATACGCCGACAGGCCGAATGGAACTACGATCGAAATCAGGAGCAGCGCGGCCACCGCGAGCACGGTCGCCAGCACGACCAGAAACGGCCGGTCCGCCCACAGCGCGCTCATTTGCGCCTGCCCTTGAGCGCGAACAATCCCTCCGGCCGCCATTGCAGGAAGCCGATGATCATCAGCAGCACGATCACCTTGGCCGCGACGGCGCCCCACAACGGCTCGATCAGGACATTGATCTGGCCGATCCCGAGTGCCGCGACGATGGTGCCCGCGATCGTGCCGACGCCGCCGAGCACGACCACCATGAAACTGTCGATGATGAAATTCTGGCCCATCTGCGGATTGACGCTGTAGATCGGGGCGAGCGCGAGGCCGGCAAGACCTGCAAGGCCGGCGCCGAGCCCGAAGGCCAGCATGTCGACGCGCCGCACGGGAATGCCAATGCAGCCGGCCATCGCCCGGTTCTGGGTCACCGCCCTGATGTTGAGACCGAGCGGCGTCATCTGCATCAAGGCCCAGGTCAGTCCCAAGGTCAGGACCGCGAAGGCGATGGCGAACATGCGATTCCAGGTAAAGATGAAGTCACCAATCACCGGCACCCCGCCGGTGACATAGAACGGCGTCACGAATTGCAGGTTCTGGGTGCCGAACGTCACGCGCACCAGATTGATCAGGAACAGGCTGACGGCCCAGGTCGCGAGCAGCGACATCAGCGGACGCCGATAGAGGTGACGCAGCAGGATCGCTTCGAGCACGATGCCGATCGCGGCCGTGACCAGAAAGACGAAGGGAATGGCGATGATGAGGTACCATTCGACCAGGGCCGGCGCGAGCTGCCGCAACGCTTCCTGCACCAGCCAGGTGACGTAGCCGCCCAGCATGATGAACTCGCCCTGCGCCAGATTGATCACGCCCATCAGCCCGAAGATGACCGCCAATCCGATCGCGGCCATGAACAGGATGCTTGCGAAACTCAGGCCGTTGTAGAGCGTCGCCAAGGCATTGCCGATCGCGATGCCGCGGCCGATCGCGCGATTGGCGGCATCGACGGCGCGCTTGAAGTCGGGATTGGCGGCGTAGGCCTTGTCATTCGCAAGCGGCGCGATCAGCGCCAGCGCCCGCCGGTCGGCACTGTCGGCGATGCGTCCGATCGCCGCGATGCGTTTGGCCGGGTCCGGCGAATTCAGCGCCGCGGTTTGCGCCACCGCCGAGATCTGCGCCTTCAGGCCAGGATCGGCTTCCTCGCGAATCGCCGCTTCGAACAATTGCTCGGGCAGGCTCGCGGCCTGACGCTCCAGCGTGCGCAACGCGGC
>NZ_JBAURI010000680.1:0-1769 GCF_049581145.1 Bradyrhizobium sp. | reverse complement strand
CGCGCGCTGTTGGTGAACGCATAGCCTGCCAGGCCATATGGCACGGAGTTCGCCTTCTCGATGGCTTCATCCAAACTGCGAACCCGGCTTAGCAATGCCAATGGGCCGAACGGTTCCTCGTGCATCGCCCGCGCATCGTCCGGCACATCGGCCAGCACGGTCAGCGGGAAATAGTAGCCGCGGTTGCCGATCCTTGTGCCGCCGGCGGCGACGCGTGCGCCTTTGGCGGTGGCATCGGCGACTAATACCAGCGCGCTTATGCATTGACCGTCGCCCAGTGGCGATGGGCGATTGATCGGATTCGGTCCGGGTCGTCGATCAGGAAGCGCCAGGCCTTCGCGCATGCCGCGACGATCTCGTCATAACTGTTCCAGATGAGATGACTGAGTTCATTGCCTCGCAGATAGTCCCAGACATTTTCCATGCAATTCAATTCTGGCGAATATGGCGGCAACGACAGCAGGGTGATGTTGTCCGGCACCTTCAACTTCCCGCCGCGCTGGTGCCACCCTGCGCCATCGCACACCAGAACGGCATGCGCCCCGGGCGCGACCTGTGTACTGATTTCCTTCAGATGCTCATTCATCGCCTCGGTATTGGCCGCCGGCATGATGATGGCGGCGCCCACGGCCCGATACGCGCACAACGCGCCAAACAGATAGACGGAGTCATGGCGGTTATCCCGCACCGCCCGCGGACGCGAGCCGATCGGCGCCCAGATGTATTCCAGCGATCCTTGTTGTCCGACCCTGGCTTCGTCCTGAAACCAGATCTCGATGGCCTTGGCCGCCGCCGATGCGGGCAGTGCTTCCTTCACCAGTTGGGCGAAGTTTTTTTAAAAGCGACCTCAGCCTCCAGGTCCTTTTTCGGATGGACCGGCCGCGGTTGCAGGCGCGTCATGCGGAGCTGGCGCAACCATCTGCCAACGGTTTGTTCGCACACCCGCACCGACCAACGCCGGGCGATCTCCTCGCGCAGTTCGGCCCGGCGCCAACGCACGACGCGGTGCCGCTCCGGATCAGGTCCCTTGATCACCATGGCCCTGATTTCCTCCATTTCGGGCTCGCCCAGCAGCGGCGTGGGCCCGCCGCCGTGGTTGGAACGCAGGCCCGCCACACCATCAGCGTTGTAGCGGTGAACCCAATCCCGCAAAGTCTGTCGCGTCATGCCGTTGGCCGTCGCCGCCGTCTCACGAGAGTGGCCTTCCAACGTCAGGGCAAGCGCCAGGAGACGCCGCACCACCGCCCCGTCCTTGGTCTTCGCCGCGAGAGCGCGAAGCTCCGACGCCGAATGCTCCGTGCGCGTGATCTCGACCGATTGGCCCATGTGATCGTTCCCGTGCCGTTGTCGGAGGGCACAGAATCGAGCGCCAACCGATTCGGGAAGAGGCAAGAGTCATCGCTCATGCGCACTGGTATTACACGATCGCCATGCTCGCCATGCGCTGCGAGCTGTTTGCGCAATGACTGCAGCTCCTGGAACCGAGCGGTGGCGTCGCGCATGATCGCGGCGATGCCGGTGATGTGCCCGTCGTCGCCGGCAAATGGCACGATCGTAAACTCGACCGAGAGCCTTGTGCCGTCCTTGCGGCTCGCCGGCACCGCCAGGATCTGTCCGTCGGCATAGCGGGTTTTCCCGGTTCGCATGGTCTCCTGAAATCCGTGCCAATGGCGGTCGCGCAGACCGGCAGGGATGATGATGTCCAGCGGTTGGCCCACGGCCTCGGGTGCGGTGAAGCCGAACAGCCGCTCGGCGCCACGGTTCCACAC
>NZ_JBAURI010000679.1:0-2450 GCF_049581145.1 Bradyrhizobium sp. | reverse complement strand
GCACGCCCGTCAAGGCGGCGCCGTCGGGCCCGCCGGTCGATGCGCATTTCGTCGGCGACAAGGTCTGCGTGACCTGTCACGCCGACTATGCGGCAACGTTCGCCAAGACCCTGATGGGGCGCATCGGCAAGACCTCGCCCGGCAAGTTCGCCTGCGAAAATTGCCATGGACCGGGTTCCCAGCATGTCAAGTTGGGCGGCGGTCGCGGCGTGGGCGGCATCATGTCGTTCCGACCGGACGACCGGTCTCACACCGTCGCGGAAAGCAACGCGGTCTGCCTGGCCTGCCACGAGCGGGGCGGACGGACCTACTGGGAAGGCAGCATCCATCAGACCAGGGATGTCGCCTGCTCCAACTGCCACACCATCATGAAGAGCGTGTCGGTGAAGAACCAGCTCAAGACCGTGTTCGAGCCGGATACCTGCTTCCAGTGCCACAAGGATCGGCGCGCGCAGATGTTCCGTTCGGCGCATATGCCGATCCGCGAAGGCAAGATCACCTGCTCGGATTGTCATAATCCACACGGCAGCGCGACCGAATCCCTGATCAAGGAAGATTCGATCAACGACAATTGCTACAAGTGCCATGCCGAGAAGCGCGGGCCGTTCCTGTTCGAACATGCTCCGGTGCGCGAGAATTGCCTCAACTGTCACGAGGCGCATGGCTCGATCAACGAGTTCTCGCTGAAGCTCTCCCGCCCACGACTCTGCTTCGAGTGTCACGGCTTTGGCCATGGACCGACTGCCGGCATCAACTCGCCCTATACGATGGGTCGGTCCTGCCAGAATTGTCACACGCAGATTCACGGCAGCAACAGTCCCGCAGGCGCCGCGCTACAGCGCTGACGAGGGTGCGGGACCATGACCAGAGCAGAGCGGGATACAACACGACTACCAGGATTGGGTTGGGGGACGGCAATGAAGCGGCGAGCCAGACTGACGAGGACATGTCTAATCGGTGCGGTATTAGGTTGTGGGGGATGGGTCTCGTCCGTCGCGCTTGCTCAGATCGCTGAGGCGGCGGACATACCGCTCAAGGCGCCGGCGCAAGCCGATGCCGTGCCCTATTGGTGGTTCAGCGGTTACGTGGAAGCCGGCGGACGCGACTTCCTCAACGACCCGCTGTCGAACGGCCAGACCGCGGTCTACACCAACAAGAATCTGCCGGTGCCGACCGTCGCACTGACGAATCAGAAGAGCCTCGCCAAATACTACGAATACAGCGATATCAAGCCGGGGGCATTCGGCGATTTCACGATGTCCGTGGGAAGCAAGGACGGCCTCTATCAGGCCGACGTCGGCGGCAAGAATGTCGGTTACGACGATCAGAATTACTACCTGGACTTGTCAAAGGCCGGCCAGCACTACCTCAACCTCGGTTGGGACCAGACGCCGCATCTCTACAGCACCAGCGCCCAGACCCCGTGGCTCGGGGTCGGAACCAATATGCTGACGCTTCCAGCCGGTTGCGCAAGCAAGACCAATACCACCGCCGCGGTGGTGACGGGGGCCAATTGCCTGGGGCCGACCACCGATGTCGGCATCCACCGCGACACCGGTTCGGTGGGCTATCGCTGGACCCCGACCGATGCCTGGGATGTCAGGGCAGATTTCTCCAACATGCATCGCAGCGGCACGCAGGTCGACGGTGTCGTCGGCATGGGACCTGCCGGATTCCCCTACGGTCCGAACCAGGTCATCAAGCCGGTGGATGACACCACCCAGAATTTCGGCGTCAACGGCGAATATGCTGGGACGTCGCCATGGCAGCAGAAATACACCTTCAAGGTCGGCTACCAGGGCTCGACCTACAATGACGGCTTCTCGTCCTATACGGTGCAGAATCCCTACTGCACGGGCAATAGCTGCGAGGTCGCCGCCCTCAGCCCGTTCGACCGGCTGTCGACGCCGCCGAGCAATCAGATGAACGCCGGAACCTCGACCTTGGCCGCCGACCTGCCGTTCAAGAGCCGATATGTCGGCACCGTCAACTACACGTCGATGACGCAGAACGCCGCGTTCATCCCGATGACCGCCAATCCGAATGCGCCCGCGGCGGTGGCCGGCATTCTGCCGACGCTCAATGGCGTTCCGCAGACCAGCCTCAACGGCAACATCGATACGCTGTTGAGCAACAACGTGGTGACCACCAACATCACCCCGGATCTGACATCGAAGGCGAGCTATCGCTATTACGACTTCCAGAACAACACGCCGCAGCTGATGCTGGGCACGCCGGGCAGCACCACCGCGTGGGCCTCCTACGACCAGAACGTGGCAACCGAGCGTGCGATCCAGAGCCTGTCGATCGCCTACATCAAGCAGAACGCCGGCGAAGAGCTGACCTGGCGGCCCACCAGCGCCTGGCATTTCGGCGCCGCCTACGGCTTCGAGCACTATGACTACACTGACGTGGATGCCACCTCGACCTCCGAAAACTCCGGCAAGGTC
>NZ_JBAURI010000678.1:0-18685 GCF_049581145.1 Bradyrhizobium sp. | reverse complement strand
GCGCCGCGGCATGACCAAACAGGAGGCAGCCGACTATTGCGGCTGCGAGACACTCGCCGCGTTCGACCGCTGGCGACAGAAGGGTATTATCCCGCCGGCGATCCCAGGCACCAACCGTTGGGACCGGAAGGCCCTGGACGCGGCCCTAGACCGCGCCAGCGGCCTTGTGACAGAATCGACCGAGTTGACCCCGTACCAGCGCTGGAAGGCGGAGAATGCGCGTAAAATCCAAGCCGCTTAAGCTAAAGGGCATTCACCGCGTCAAGAAGAAACAGACGGACGGTTCGATCAAGATCCATCTGTATCACCGAGCCACCGGCTTGCCGCTGGACGCCAACCGCCTCGCGGAGAGCTACGCCGATGCCGAAAAGAAGATGCGGAGCAAAGGCGAATCGACGCTTACAGCGCTGATTCGTTTTTTCGACACGTCGAGCACCTTCGACGCCCTAAGCGAGACGTCGCGGCGCGAATACCCATGGAAGCTAAAGCGGATAGAGACCAAATGGGGCAGCGTCCCCGAGGCGACCTTTAACAACCAGGACGACGCCGACGCCTTCGCCGCGGACGTGCTCGCGTGGCATCAGGAGTTAGGCAAGACGTCGCGCCGATCGGCCGACAACCTTATGTCCGCGCTCTGCCGCGTGCTTTCGTTCGCGAAGGAAAAACGCCGGATCAAGTACCACCCTATTCCGTCGTTCCAGCGGCTCTACAAGAGCGACAGAGCGGACAAGACATGGTCCGAGGAATTGCAGCAACAATTCATCAGGACCGCACGCCCAGCCATGGCAACGGCGATGTATCTAGTCCGGAACACGGCCATGCGCGCGTCCGATATCCGCAAATTCCCCTGGACGCGCTACAATGGGCAACAGGTCCAAATCAGGTCCAGCAAGACGGGTAAACTCGTTTGGATACCGGCCACACGCGAGCTTAGGGCGCACCTGGACGGCCTCACGCGCACCGGCGCGCTGGTCATGCTCACGCCGACAGGAAAGGCGTACACGAAGCGCTATTTCAACGACCATTGGCGAGAGGACGCGAACGCGGTCGGCGCCGAGGATTTGAATTTCCACGATAACCGGGGGACCGCGGCGACGCTGCTCGCGGAGGCCGGCGCCACCGCTCCCGAAATCGCAGAAGCCATGTGCTGGACCGTCGACAAGGCGCAGCGGATCATTGATACCTATCTGGCCCGCCGCGGCGTCCTCGCCGCGAACGCTATAAAGAAGCTCGAGGATTATCGGGACAGCAAAGAGGCCGCCAACTGAGGCAGCCTTTAATTCAAACGGTCCCGGATGTCTGACTGCGCTCTATGCCCCGCGCATCCGCTTACGAAACTCGCCTGCGACTGCGACGAGGGGGGAAAAGTACAGACCTATATCGTCCCTCACCATTCCGGTGAGACTTCGGGCTTCTTGCTCGGCTTCTGCCTTCGTGCGGAAGGTAGCTGACGTGCCCTCTCCTGCGCGTTCGTGAATCGAACCGCTGAAAGCCTTACGTCTGCGTTGTTTCTTGATCAGCTCTTTTCTGAGTTGTTTCTTGATCATTTTTTTCAAGTTAGCCGTCCTTCATGGACCATGTGTCTCGTACGAACCTGTAAGTGCGGATCGTCAGAAAAAAGACGAGGCTGCCAACATCTAAGACCAGAATCACGATCGCCACTAGATGGAAAACGATAGCAAGTAGCCATAGTTTCTGGAACTCGTCGAGATAATCCGCAGCCAATTCCAGAGCGGCCGACACGGCGCCGGCCATCAGAAACATCACGCCGCCGGTGACCAAGTGGAACATGAAATGCTTAACGAGGTCGGAATCCTTATCTTGGGCCATCCGCCGACCTAGCCTCTGCTACAGTATCTATTTGTCTTTTCAATGTTTTGGCCGCCCCATCCGTGGGAATCGATTGAATATGGCGGTCACGCTAGCAAAGGTTGAGCTGGTTGTAACGTCCTCGTTATCTCCCTGCAAATCAGGCCATGCCCAAACTAGGCCACCGAGACCGGAAACAGGCCGGCGCCACTCGGCGCGAAGGCTCAAAAGCGCGAACGGGGGGAACGGCCAGCGAACGAAAAACTGTAAACCGCTTGTAAACGGGCGGACGGTTGTAAACGGACCACCCCGGAATCACTTTGAAAGCATTTGTAATTTTGGTCGGAGCGAGAGGATTTGAACCTCCGACCCCTAGTCTCCCAGACTAGTGCGCTAACCGGGCTGCGCCACGCTCCGATGCCGTTCCCTTAGCTTTGATCGCCTCGCCGCGCAAGGCGCGGCGTGGCGGGGCGATATGGCCACCTGATGAACCGCCGTTAGCGGCGGCTCTAGCCGTCCTTCAGCGCCCGCTCCAGCATCTGCCGGCAGGCCAACAGGTCCTTCAGCGCGCCTTCCAGCCGTTCCCGGTCGATCGCGCGGTGCTCGCTGGCGCGGCTGGCGCCGCCGCGGAACGTCTCGAGGATGTCGTCCTCCTCGTCAACGAAACGGAAATCGATCCCGTCTTCGTTGCCGCCCTCCTCGTCGTCGTCCTCATCTCCATCCTCATCGTCGAGATCGGCGCCCGAGGCCCCCTTGTCGGGTTCCATCAGGCTCTGGCCGAGCGCCTCCTCGATGGCGCCGAACGAAACCGCGGCCGAGCTGTCGGCCAAGCCCTGGACCGATTTGACGCCATGCTCCTTGAGGATGCGCTGCACCCCGCGGATAGTGTAGCCCTCGCCGTACAAGAGCCTGCGGATGCCCTTGAGCAGATCGACATCGTCGGGCCGATAATAGCGCCGGCCCCCGCTCCGCTTCATCGGCTTGATCTGGGCGAAACGCGTTTCCCAGAATCTCAGCACATGCTGCGGAATGTCGAGATCCTGGGCAACCTCGCTGATCGTTCGGAACGCATCCGGCGCCTTGTCCAAATGCTTGCTTCCCTTCGACTACTGACGACGCCTCAGTCGGCCTTTTCCCCGCCGCCATTGGTCACCGCGTGGCCATTGATACGCTGTTTCAGAATGGCCGACGGCTTGAACACCATCACGCGGCGCGGCGAGATCGGCACCTCGGTGCCGGTCTTCGGATTCCGACCGATACGCTGACCCTTCTTGCGCACCATGAACGAGCCGAACGATGACAGTTTCACGGTCTCGCCCTTCTCCAGGCAATCCGTGATCTCTTTCAGTACCAGTTCAACGAACGCGGACGATTCGGTGCGAGACAGACCAACTTTTTGATAGACGGCCTCGCAGAGGTCCACACGTGTGACTGTTTTTCCAGTTCCGGTCATCGCCTGCCCCACTACGGCGAACAATATGCGCCTGAAATTAAGAGCTTACCCTGTAATGGTCAACAGCACTCTGAAGACACCCACATAAAACGGTGCAAACTCGAACAACAATATCGGAAAATATTACCAGCGCACGAGCGCGGAACCCCAGGTGAAGCCGCCGCCCATCGCCTCCAAAAGCACGAGATCGCCTTTCTTGATGCGTCCATCCTTGCGCGCCACCGCCAGTGCCAGCGGAATCGATGCTGCGGAGGTATTCCCGTGTAGATCGACCGTCAAAACCACTTTTTGCGGCGCAATATGGAGCTTGTGAGCGGAGGCATCGATGATTCGCTTGTTGGCCTGGTGGGGCACGAACCAATCGATGTCCTCAGCCGTCAGGCCCGTGGCCTCGAACGCATCAACGATCACGTCGGTGATCATGCCGACCGCGTGCTTGAAGACCTCGCGGCCCTCCATGCGCAGATGACCCACGGTCTGGGTCGAGGACGGACCGCCATCGACGTAGAGTTTCGACTTGTGCCGGCCGTCGGAACGCAGGTGCGTCGTCAGCACGCCGCGATCCGAGGTCTTGCCGGGTTGCTGCTGCGCATCGAGCACGATCGCGCCGGCACCGTCGCCGAACAGCACGCAGGTGCCGCGATCGCTCCAGTCGAGAATGCGCGAGAATGTCTCCGCGCCGATCACCAGCGCCCGCTTGAAGCTTCCCGCGCGCAGGAAGCTATCGGCGGTCGCCAGCGCGAACACGAAGCCGGAGCACACCGCCTGCAGATCGAACGCCGCGCCATGGGTGATGCCGAGACCGTTCTGGACCGCAACCGCGGTCGCCGGAAACGTGTTGTCGGGGGTCGATGTCGCCAGCACGATCAGGTCGATCGACTGCGCGTCAATCCCGGCATCGGCCAGCGCGGCGCTTGCGGCGTTGATGGCCAGATGTGAGGTGAACTCGCCTTCCGCGGCGATATGGCGCTGCCGGATCCCCGTGCGTTGCACGATCCAGTCGTCTGATGTGTCGATCCGCCTCGCCAGTTCGGCGTTGGTCAGGATCTGCCGCGGCAGATAGGAACCGCAGCCGAGCACCACCGAACGTAGTCTCACGAGACAGCCTCCGGCGTGGTCGGCGCAAGGGGCGCGCCGCCATCGCGATTAAGCATTTGATTGATCTTGGTCAGGAGATCGTAATGGACCATCTCATAGCCAACATCGACCGCATAGGCAAAGCCTTCGGCGTCGGCCCCGCCATGGCTCTTGACGACGACCCCCTGCAATCCCAATAGCACGCCGCCATTCGACTTGCGGGGATCGAGCTTGTCGCGCAACGCCTTGAAGGCATCGCGCGCAAACAAGTAGCCGATGCGCGCCCGCCAGGTGCGCGACATCGCCTCGCGCAGAATCTCCGCCATTTGCCGTGCGGTTCCCTCAGCGGCTTTCAGCGCGATGTTGCCGCTGAAGCCCTCGGTCACGATGACATCGGCGGCGCCCTTGGCGATGCCGTCGCCCTCGACGAAGCCGATATATTGCAGTTGCGCGAGATTCATGGCGCGGAGCTGTTCCGCCGCCTCGCGGATCTCCTCGTGACCCTTGATTTCCTCGACCCCGATATTGAGCAGGCCGACGGTCGGTCGGTCGAGATTGAACAGCACGCTCGCCATGGCGCTGCCCATCACCGCCAGTGCCACCAGATGCTGGGCGTCACCGCCGAGGGTGGCACCGAGATCGAGCACGACGGAATCGCCGCGTTTGGTCGGCCAGACTGCGGCGATCGCCGGACGGTCGATACCCGGCAGCGTGTGCAGATGGAACCGGGCCATCGCCATCAGCGCGCCGGTATTGCCCGCGGATACCGCCACATCGGCCTCGCCCTTCTTGACCGCATCGATCGAAAGCCACATCGACGAGGTTCTGCGGCCGCGCCGCAGCGCCTGGCTCGGCTTGTCGTTCATGCTGACGGTGACGTCGGTGTGGACGACCTGCGACACCGCGTTCATCGCCGGATGCTTTGCGAGCTGCTCCTCGATCAAGGCGCGGTCGCCGAATAGGAGGAATTCCGTGTCGGGATGGCGGGCCAACGAGATGGCCGCACCGGGAATGACGACGGACGCGCCGACATCGCCACCCATGGCGTCAAGCGCGATGCGAACCTTTTTAGGCATGAATGTCCCGGAAGCCTGATTTCCCGCGGTCGCCGCTCAACGCAGCGATCGGCCAAGCGCGACCCTGCACCCAAGCCGGGCCGGGACAATAGCGTGTCTCCGTTCCGACACAACCTCTTGACCCCGGCCTTTTGCCGCCGAAGCGCGTGCGGAGAGAAATCGGTTCATTCCAATAAATCAATCAAATTCAATGCCTTGGAATGAATTTTCGCGATTGCCGGTGATCGGCGGTGGCAAAATCCAAAACAGCAAAGGCAAACCGCACACGTTCTCAACGCCGCCTCGGCTTGCCGGCATCGGGCTTCGCAGCATCGATCTTCAGCGTCTTCAGTGCGGCGAAGGGATGATCCTCGGGCTCAGAGGCCGCGACCTGCGGCTCGAAAACCGCACCCGGCTTGCGCGGGTAAGGGTCGATTGCGAGCAATATCACGTCGGTTGCCAGCCGCCCGAGATCGATGACGCCATTCTCGAACGGCTCCGGCTGATCGGCGATCTCGGTGTCCGTTTCCGTGGTCTCGTCGACCAGATCGGCCAGTTCAGGCAGCTGCTCGGCGGGCGCGAATATCAGGTCGACGGCCTCGTCGATCTCGTTGTCGATCGGATCAAGCGTCACGACACAAGTCTGTCCGACCCGCGCCTGGACACGGCCGACGACATGAATCCGGCCGCCGCTATTCAGCGCCAGGTCAAATGACGCGCACGCCGAAGCGATCTCGCGCACCCCGGCGAGATGAGCCATCACCTGACGCGCGGCGCCGTCGGCTTCGATATCGCGGTGCAGCCCGGTATCGGGGATCTGAGAAACCATGACGAACACGCGCCAAGGATCCTTAAGGTCCGGATCCTTAAGGTCCGGATCCTTGCGGTCAGGATTCTTTCGACCCTTGTTTCCATCTATTCTGGTCATGATATTGCAGCCTCGCGCGGCAACGGAAAGGCGTACGATCCGCCCACGAGATCGGCGTCAGCCTGGGTCGCCAGAGCAGCAGTCGCCATCTCGACATAGACCGCCAGCCGCCGGGCATTTTCGGCTGGCTCGCCGTTCAGGATATTCTCGTTGAAGATATTTCTGGCGAGCGCGCGTGCCAGAGTGCCGTCCGAAACCGTTCGATCGTAGGCTGCGGAGCGGCCGTAGAAGGCCTCGCCAAAGGCCTGCATCCGTTTCGGCACAGTCAGATCGCCGACGCCCATTTCACGCAAATTGGCATCCAAATCGTCGCAAAACCGGTCGAACAGCGCTTGCGACAGCTCGCCCCCTCCTGTGACCGATCGCAGCCGGCGCAAAACCATCCACAGATGCAACACAAGCAGGTCAAAACGGCCGTTCACCGTATCCGGGACCCCCAGGTCCTGATAAAACAGCGGCTCGCGTGCCTGCGTCACGATCGTGCCATAGATGGTCTCGATGGTGCCGCGCGGGGCTAGCCGGGGTTTCCTGAAGTGATCGAACGGCCAAAGCATTGTGGGTTCCACAAGCGAGCCCCTGGCGGCGGGGCACGCGCATCTTGCAATCCACCCCCCACTTCCGATAGGTCGGCGGCTGGACGAGTTTCTAAGAGGACGGGGCCTGTTGCGCAATGACTGACGCGAGCAAGATGCGTGGGCATGCCCCGCGCGGCGTTTTCGCGCGCCGGCGCGGCCGCTTCGCGAGCTGGCGCGGCGTCGCTGCTGTCGCATTGGTGTGTGCGGCGCTGGGTGGCTGCGGCGAACAGTTCCAGAAAGGCTATATCCTGCCGCCCGGCGCGCTGGAGCAGATCCCGATCGGCGCCAGCCAGGACCAGGTGCTGATCGTGATGGGAACGCCCTCGACGGTCGCGACGCTTGACGGCGACGTGTTCTATTACATTTCCCAGCGCGCCGAGCGGAAGGCTGCCTTCATGAACCAGAAGGTGGTCGACCAGCGGGTGATCGCGATCTATTTCGACAAGAACCGGCAGGTCCGCCGCCTTGCCAATTACGGCCTGCAGGACGGCAAGATCTTCGACTTCATCAGCCGCACCACACCGACGTCGGGCCAGGAGATGAGCTACCTGACCCCGCTGTTCAAGCTGCTGAGCTTCAACTAGCGCGATCGACCGTCCGAACACGACATCGTCCTCCGCCATTCCATGCGGCTTCATCGCTTGCCTGGCGGGATTGCGATGATCAGGGGGTGATCGCTGAGCGTCAGTTCGAGCGAGCTGACATTGGCGGGTGTCTGGACGGGTTCAACGCCGGTGGTCGGGTCGTAGATCCGGATAGAAGCGGACGTAACACCGAACTGGACCGTGACGCGGTCCTGGCCACTCAGGCGTTCGTCCCAGACGATCAGCTGGAACGTGCCGTCGCTATGCTGGAGCAGCAGCTCGTGAACGGTCGCGGGCTGGTGCGGAATCGCGAAATCGAGCTGGCCGGGCGCGGCGAGGCTGCCATGGTCTGCCAGAATGGTCGTGAGGCTGTGAAGGTAGATCGCGGCCTTCCGCGGTGAATAGTCGGCCTGGTAGAAGCCGAAGGTCTGGTTGCCATCCTCGTCGGTGCGATCCCGCAGCAGATAGACCGATGTGTAGGCGTAACCCCGCTTGAACTGCGCGAGATACATGTTCATCAGATTGAGGCCCTGCATCTCTTCCGTGACGGGCCCTTCGATCCTGACGCCGGTCTCGGTCGTGACGCGCGGCAGCGCGTCAAGCTGCTGCTGGGTGTAACCCCGAAACCGCTTCGCCCAGGTGATGCCGAAATTGCCGAACAGCCCGTCCACTCTGGATGCGGCCGTGGGATCGGCGGCATCCCACGTCTTGTTGTCGGCCGGATAGGGCGAATGCGGGTGATAGATGTAATTGTGGACGTTCGCGGCGTCGGCATAGGTCGTTCCGTCGGGCATCAGGGTCCCTGCGCCCGGCGGGATCGTGAGAAATTGAAGGCCGACATTATCGCGCTCCGCGCCGGATTCCGAGATCGACCAGACCGGATATTTTGCCAGCACCGGATCGCGCTTGACGGCCTGGTACAAATCGCGCTGAAGCTTGGCGACAGCCATCCATGACGATGCACCGCCGCCGCCTTTCTCGCCCTGATAGTCGACGCCGAAGTTGTTCGGCTCGTTGTTGCCCTCGAACGCGAGCAGCGCGCCGGCTTGCGCGAGCACCCTGCCCGTTTCCACCAGCTTGTTCACATCCGTCCCGCCACTGACCAGGCCCCAGTTCAACAGCACGCCGGTCTCGCGATGCAGCTCGAGAACGGTTTGCATCGTGGTGGGACCTTTTTCGCTCAGGCCCTCGATTCCCGATCGCACCCAGCGAAAGCCGCAATAGCGGATCATCTCGATGGTTCGGGCCAGCGGTTGGCCCCGATCGGGGCCCGTGGTGACGACCCCGATGCTGTTGAGAAAATCGTTGGTCGCAACGGCCGTGACGGATGCCGCGAGCGACGAGCGCGGCGCGAGCGACATGACGACAGCCAGCGCGACGCAGCCGCCGGCGGAGAAGCGAAGCAATCTGGAGGGGGTCATCATCCGGCAGGATTCATGTGGCAGCGGCGTCTGATCGCACGCCGACGTGATGCGTTGCCACCTGAAAGGCGGACGCGTCGAGGCTATCCAGAGAGCAGGTCGCGATCAACCGGCATACGCACAAGTCGCATGCCGGCGTTTTCTCCCAGCAACCTGAGCGCGCGATGCGGGCGCTGTCCAGGCGACGGCAGGCTCTTTAGGCTTCGAGCGCTTCCATGAAACCAATCCTCTGGGAGTTGACCCATCGTTCGTCATTCCGGGATGCGCTGCGGCCGGCGATAGCCGGTCGGAGTGCAGGCCCGGAATCCATAGCCAGAGACCGGCGTATTTCGGCAGGCGCGACAACGCGTGCACGACACGACGTCTGCTGGTGGTCATGGATTCCGGGCCCGCGCAAAAGCGCGCCCCGGAATGACGGCGGAGGAGATGTCTGAAAACAGCCCGTACGCAGAGAGACCAAGCGCCGTGCCGCTCGTCTAGTCGTGGAAACCGAGGCTTTCCAGAAACGTCGGGCCCTGGGGATGCTGCGCGGGCGGCACGGGTGGTGCGGCTGGCTCCTGGGCGTGGGCATCCTGCACGCGCCGCGCCTGTTCCCGCGCTTCCTTCTCCCGTCGAATCTTGGCCAGCTGGTTTTGGGTCAAGTGATTTTGCGTCAAGTGATTTTGCTTGGCGCGGATCTCCGCCTTCGCATTTTTCACCGGCCCGACAGCCCGGTGCTCCTGCACGGGTCGAATCTCGGCTCGGGCATCTTGGACGGAACCTGTCTGGAGATCTTGGACGGGATCGGTGTGCGCCTCGTCCTGGACAGGATCTGCATGGGCATCCTGGGCAGGATCGGCGTGGGGATCCTGCGCGGGCTGCACAGGTCGGTCCTCCGCCTCTGTCGTCTTGCCGGCGGCCCAAGCCTGGAACTGATCCAACAAGTGTCCAGCGGGCGCCTGGAGGACGTCGCTCGGACTCTGCTCGGCGGTTTTGAGTGGGGCAGCAGCTGCTTCGTCGTGGGTCGCTACCTCGCTCGCAACCGGAGGCAACGCCCGAGCCTCGGCGGTCGGCTGACCGATTGGCATGTTGTCGCCGCTGCCGGTCCGCGGCGTCGACAGGCCGCCAACGAAATCCGTGACGGTCGCAAACAGCCCGGGCGGACTTCCGACCGCGACACCCGCCAGGACGGCCATTGCTGCGGTTCCCGATACGAGACACGCCTTCAGGAACCCAGGCGACATCACTGCTCTGTGCCACGCCGATCCGCTATCCAGCTGCTCGGCTCTCTCGGCATGATCGGAGCGAATGAGAGGGAAGCCATCCTTCATATCCATCTGGTGATGCTTCCTCTTGCTGTCTCGTCGACGGGTAGCCTGCTATCGCGGTCGAAAAAGCGAAAATGACCGGCGCGAATGCGGAGAAATCTTGGTTTCACCGCGGCCTCGACGGCGCGACTTTCTCGTCTTGAGGCGCCAGCCTGATACGGACTTATGCCGGATCGGGCCGCCGGAGGCAATTCAAGCATCCATGGACCTGTATTTTCCCCTGCGCTTCGGTCGATGAGCGGGCCGGACGCCGATTCACCAAAGCGGCACCCCGTTCAAGGCTCAGGCTTTCTGCGGTGACCAGCCATAGGCCTTGGCGCAGGCGCCGCCCATCAGCATGGCCCGCTCGGCGTCGCTCAGCCGGTCGGTTCTGAGGAAGGGCTCGACGGCCTGCTCATAATTGACGACGGCGAACGCGCGCGTCCAGTCCGTCCCCCACAGGCAGCGATCGAAACCCCAGGCATCAAACACGCGGCCAAGCGGACCCCAGATGTCCGGGAAAGGATATGGCTCTCGGGACAGCGTGCAGGCGCCGCTGACCTTGATCACCGCGTTTGGGCGACTGGCGAGTGCCAGCACCTTCGGAAGGTCCGCCCAGGGCTCCGGCGGCGCCGGCGGCACGCGCGGCTGCAGGATGCCGAGATGATCGATGATGAATCGGGTGTCGGGATGCCGATCGATCAGCGCGGTGCCCGCGTCCAGATTGTCCCAGCACAACAGGTTGACCGGAAAGCCGTAGCGAACGGCCGCGCGGGCGATCCGGTCGAGGCCCGGATCGTCCGGATCGCGCTTGGCCTCCCTGGTCAGCATGATGCGGATTCCGACCGCGCCCGGCGTCTTCTTCCAGTCGGCGACGACATCGGCCACCGCCAGGTCGTCCGGATCGACCGGCTTGACGATGGCGAGCCTGCCGGGATGAGCCCGTTGCACCTCCACGGCATAGCTGGCGTCGTAGCGGTACATGGAAAAGGCGGAGATGAAGATCGCCCCGTCGACGCCGACCTTGTCCATCGCCGCCACCATCTCGTCACCCGTGACGTGATCGGGCCAGTTCGGCACGCTGTGCCAAGGCCGCGCCGGCGTGTTCGCTTCATAGGCGTGGACCTGGGAATCGATAATGGTCATCTGAACAGCTCCTCTCTGCCAAGCGAGTTTGGACGTCGCTGTCGGTTCATGTCCAGAGGGCAAAGGCGCCGGGTGAATGAGCGACGGGCCACTCGCACCGTCCTCGAACTTCGACGGTCTCCTTCCCTGAATCCTCCTCAGATTCCACGAAAAAAGGACCAAGTCGGGGACCACAAGGCCGGCATGAAAAAAGCTCCTCCCACTTCAGGAACCGGCGCCGGGGCAGCCCTGGCGCTGACCACCCTCGCCGTCGCCACATTCGCCGCGCATGCTGCCCCCCAACAACCGATCGTGGTCAGCTCCTACAGTTCCATGGCGCCCAAAAATTGCTGGAGCGAGGGTCCCGGCCGGATCGAGGACAGCCCGACACGGGTGTGTCGCGGCAAGTCGACACTGGTGGTCCTCGTCAGCAAGGACGACCATCGCGAGACCGTCTCGGTCGGCCGCAATCGCGACGAGGCGGCGAAGGAGCAGGCCGCGCAAACCTCCTTCGGGCCTTTCAATTCGGCCCTACCCGCGATCGAATGGCGGATCACGGGCAACAATCCGTTTGCCATGATCCAGCGCTGGCGGATCGCCGACATCGTCGATCAGACCATCGCCAACGGCGGCGGTCCGGACGCCAAGCCGTTGCTGGTCGTGTCAAGGCTGCCGCCGGGCGGGGTCTGTCCCGTCGCCTATGTCGACGCAGCCGCGAACCCGAACGCGGACGAACTGGCGCGGCAGGCGGCAGACCAGATCGCGCGCGATTTCAAATGCGGCGCCGACCAGGCCAAGGTGCTTGGTACGCCCGGCCGCGCCGCGGACCTCGCGACGCGGCGCTAGGGCGCGCACCGATATGATGAACCATCTGGAGAATCACCTGGCCCACGGCATCTTGCCGGGCCCGGGCTACTTGGCGCTGCTTGCGGCCGCCGCGTCGATCCATGTGGGAAAAGAGTTTGGGCTGGATGCGTCAGCCGGCGCGCTTCAGCTACTCACGATCGTCAATATACGCAACGCCCGGGACCTCACGCTCACCGTGGTCCGCCGGCACCGCGCAACGAACTGACCGACGGCCATCAATGCGGGCGATGCGATGTCATGACACGCGGATCAGCCGCAATTCCAAATCGGCCCGATCGGTGTCCGGGTCCAGCACGGTCCGAAGCTGCCACCATTGTAATGGCCGCGGTAAAAGCCGGGCTGGCCGAAATAGTGCCAGTCGCCATCATACCCGTAGTATTCGGGAGTCGGGTCAATATACCAAGGGCGCCGTTGGCGGCTCGCCAAACGCCGCATCGCATCTTTCTGGGCGTAAAGCGGAAGGCTGTTGCTCAGCGGCTGATGGTAGCCCGGCAAGAAACCGTAGCCATGCCAGAGCGGCGCCGGCCGCTTATGAATTGGCGCAGCCGTCGCGACGACGGACAGCAGCGACAGAACGGCAGCAATCGATAGACACACGAGGCGCGACATAGGTACATTATAGACAGTCGGCTGCGGGAAGGCCATCCAAATCCGACTGCAAAAGCTCTTGGTTGCCGAGGGATGAACGGACCTGGCCGAGACGAAAGCCCGGGAAGGCTCAAGCCGCGGCGCGATTGTCCTACCGCGGCCGGCGATGTCGGCGCGTCGTCACCAGGTTCGGTTACGGTTCCGGGCTAAGTTACGGTGAGGGTTGTGGCCGGTTACGTGGTTACGTTACGGGGGTCTCTAGTAGTTGATCACAGTGGTTCATCGCAGTGATTTTGACGTTTTGATACCGAGCCGGCCGCAGCGCGGCGTAACGACAACTTCCTGTGGTTATGGGTCCCCGCCGGAGCCTGTCATCGGGCGGCGCGTTGCGCCGACCCGTTGGCGGGGGACGACGTCGAGTTTGTGGTCGGGCGGTCGCGCCAAAGACTCCACTGTCGTCCCGGCCTTGAGCCGGGACCCACAACCCCAGGCAAATGAGTTGCGAAAGTTGCAGCCGCCGCCATCCTGTCTCGGATTGGTTCGTTGGTTCAAAATCAACCAGTCGTGATCACTGTGATGAACCGCGGTCCGAAGCGGCTTTGCACTTCTCAGCAATGCCGCCCTGCTCCATGCGTGGCTTGATGGCGGAGCTTTATGGCAAAGAGGTGCATCGCGCCGTCCCGAACCACGGGCCGCCCGAAGCAGCCGGCAACAAAAAAACCCGCGGCTGTACCGCGGGGTTTTCCGTTTTCATTCGTCAGGCAGCACTCAGCGCGCGAGGACCGCCAGCAGCAGCAGCGCCACGATGTTGGTGATCTTGATCATCGGGTTCACGGCCGGACCCGCCGTATCCTTGTAGGGATCGCCGACGGTGTCGCCGGTGACGGCGGCCTTGTGCGCGTCAGAACCCTTGCCGCCATAGTGGCCGTCCTCGATGTACTTCTTGGCATTGTCCCAGGCGCCGCCGCCCGAGGTCATGGAGATCGCGACAAACAGGCCGGTGACGATCACGCCGAGCAGCATCGCGCCGACGGCTGAGAACGCCGCCGATTTGCCGGCGGCGCCGCCGCCCGCGATCACATAGATCGCGAAATAGACGAAGATCGGCGACAGCACCGGCAATAGCGAGGGGATGATCATTTCCTTGATCGCCGCCTTGGTCAGCAGGTCGACGGCCTTGCCGTAGTCCGGCTTGTCGGTGCCCTGCATGATGCCGGGCTTTTCCCGGAACTGACGCCGCACCTCCTCGACGATCGCGCCCGCGGCGCGTCCGACCGCGGTCATGCCCATCGCGCCGAACAGATAGGGCAGCAGGCCGCCGAACAACAGGCCGACGACGACGTAAGGGTTGTTCAGCGAGAAGTCCGGATTGACGCCCTTGAAATAGAGGTGGTTGGCGGAATCCGCGATGAAGAATTTCAGGTCCTGGTTATAGGCCGCGAACAGCACCAGCGCGCCGAGGCCGGCGGAGCCGATCGCATAGCCCTTGGTGACCGCCTTGGTGGTATTGCCGACGGCGTCGAGCGCGTCGGTCGACTTGCGGACTTCCTTGGGCAGGCCGGCCATTTCCGCGATGCCGCCGGCATTGTCGGTGACGGGACCGAAGGCGTCGAGGGCGACGATCATGCCGGCGAGCGACAGCATGGTCGTGGTGGCGATCGCAATGCCGAACAGGCCGGCCTGGCTATAGGTGACGAGGATGCCGGCGATGATGACGATCGCGGGCAGCGCGGTCGCCTCCATCGAGATCGCCAGGCCCTGGATCACGTTGGTGCCATGGCCGGTGACGGAGGCGGCTGCGATCGACTTGACCGGGCGGAAGTCGGTGCCGGTGTAGTATTCGGTGATCCAGATGATCAGCCCGGTGACGGCGAGGCCGACGATGCCGCAGAGGAACAGCGACATGCCGGTGTATTGGACGCCGTCCAGCTTGTCGAAGCCGATCAGCCACCAGATCACGCCGGCAACGCCGGCCAGCGACAGGATGCCGGTTGCGATCAGACCCTTGTACAGCGCGCCCATGATCGACTGGTTGGCGCCGAGCTTGACGAAGAAGGTGCCGATGATCGAGGTGATGATGCAGATGCCGCCGATCGCAAGCGGCAGCGTCATCATGTTGGCGAGGATCGGCGTCTTGGCGAAGAAGATCGCGGCAAGCACCATGGTGGCGACCGCGGTCACCGCATAGGTCTCGAACAGGTCGGCCGCCATGCCGGCGCAGTCGCCGACATTGTCGCCGACATTGTCGGCGATGGTGGCGGGGTTGCGCGGATCGTCCTCGGGAATTCCGGCCTCGACCTTGCCGACCAGGTCGCCGCCGACGTCAGCGCCCTTGGTGAAGATGCCGCCGCCGAGACGGGCGAAGATCGAGATCAGCGAGGCGCCGAAGCCGAGCGCGACCATCGCGTCGACGACGGTGCGGCTATCCGGGGCAAGATCCAGGCCGTGGGTGAGCACCGCGAAATAGATGGTGACGCCGAGCAGCGCGAGACCGGCGACCAGCATGCCGGTAATGGCGCCGGCCTTGAAGGCGAGCTCGAGGCCGCCGGCAAGCGAGGTGGTCGCGGCCTGCGCGGTGCGCACATTGGCGCGTACCGAGACGTTCATGCCGATGAAGCCGGCAGAGCCTGATAAGATCGCGCCGATCAAGAATCCGATCGCGACCAGCATGCCGAGGAAGTAGGCGAGCAACGCGAAGATCACGATGCCGACGATCGCGATCGTGGTGTACTGGCGGCGCAGATAGGCTTGCGCGCCTTCGCGCACGGCGGCCGCGATTTCCTGCATCCGGGGGTTGCCGGCGTCCGCCTTCATGACCGACGTGGTCGCCCAGATCGCGTAAACAATCGCAAGCGCTCCGCAGAGCACAATCGCCCATAATGCTGTCATCGAATTTGCCTCAGATCTCGTTGCCCCCACGCCCTTCGCCGCGATCGCGGCCCGGCGCATAAAAATGAGGCCTTGCCCTGCCCAAAAGGGCGGCCCCAATTGGGCGGGACCATGCCAAAATCACACCTGCGGCGCAACGCCGCAAAAGCCACAAATGATCGATTATTGGCAGGTTTTCTTGGCAGGTTTTTCGCAGGCCGTGCAGCACGCTACGCGCGAAAGCTAGAAATGACTATAGGACAAGCGCTTAAACGTCATCTCCCTGCCCTCGCCGTCGAGGAATCGCGGGCGATCCGTGCCGGATATCACGGTTCCGATCGAGGTCACGACGACGCCGGCCTTGGTGGCTTCGGCTGCGAACGCCTCGCAACGCAGCTCTGGAACCGTGCAGAGAACCTCGTAGTCGTCGCCGCCGGTGATCAGCGCAGCAATGCCGGTTGCGCCGTTCGCGAGCAGTCCCGCCGCCGCGACAGAGGTCGGGATGCTCGGCGCGTCGATCACGGCGGAGATGCCTGAGGCCGCGCAGAGCTTGGCGAGATCGCCGGCCAGACCATCGGAGACATCCATCGCCGCGCTGGCGTGATCGCGCACCGCCCTGGCTATGGCGTTGCGCGGCTGCGGAACGCGGTATCGGCCGATCAACACGTCCCTTGCCGCAGCCTCGCCCGCCAGTGCCGCCGCGGTCGCGCCGCCCTTCAGGATGTCGAGCCCGAGCACGGCATCGCCGATCGTGCCGGTGACCAAGATGCGATCGCCGGCCCCGGCGCCGCTGCGATGAACCATCCTGCCGCGCGGCACGCGGCCAAAGGCCGTAATCGAGATCATCGCCGGCCCCGTCGTCGACACCGTATCGCCGCCGAGCAGCGGGCAGCCGTACAGGCCGGCGTCCTCGCCAAGGCCGGCCGCGAAGGCCGCAAGCCACGCATCGTCCGCCTTGTGCAGCGCCAGGGTCAGCACAAAGCCGGCCGGGTCCGCGCCCTTGGCGGCGAGATCGGAGAGATTCATCCGCAGCGCCTTGCGGGCGATGGCGTCGGGCGGATCGTCGGGCAGGAAATGCACGCCCTCCACCACCGCATCGGTGGTGACCACGATGTCCTCGCCGCGGGCCTTGAGGATCGCGGCATCGTCATCGAGACCGAAGGCCCCGGGATCGGTCGCGATCGGCTTGAAATAGCGCGCGATCAGCGAGTCCTCGCCGGAGGCAGGCCCGCTAGGCACGGGAAAACTCGTCGGCGCGAAATTGCCGCGCGATCTGGTCCAAGACCGCATTCACCATGCCGGTCTCTTCGGTCTCGACAAAGGCATGCGCGACATCGACATATTCGGAGACCACGACGCGGCCGGGCACGTCCTTGCGATGCTCCAGTTCGTAGGCGCCGGCGCGCAGCACCGCGCGCAGAATCGCATCGATCCGCTGCAGCGGCCAGCCCTTCGACAGCGCCTCGTCGATCAGCGGATCGAGCTTGGCCTGATCGCGCACCACGCCGGAGACGATGTCGCGGAAGAAGGCGGCTTCGGCCGGCAGATATTTCTCGCCTTCGACCTCGCCGCCGAGCCAGTGGCTCTCGAACTCGGCGAAGATGTCGTTGATCCCGGCGCCGGCGATGTCCATCTGGTACAGCGCCTGTACCGCGGCGAGCCGTGCCGCGCCGCGCCGGTTGGCCTTCCTGTCGGGAAGTTTTTTGGCCGGCTTCTTGCTGCTCTCGGACATGATGTCTACGACCGTGCCAGCCGGCGCTTGATCCGCAGCATCGCGATGGCCGCGCGCGCGGCGTCGCCGCCCTTGTTGAGTTCCGAGGCGCGCGCCCGCGCCCATGCCTGGTCCTCGGTGTTCACGGTCAGGATACCGTTGCCGAGCGGAAATTTTCGCGCCACGGCCAGGTCCATCAAGGCGCGGGAAGATTCCGTCGAAACGATTTCGAAATGAATGGTGTCGCCCCTGATCACGCAGCCCAGGGCGATCGCGGCATCATAGGGTCGGCCGGCCTGTTCGGCGGCTTCGAGCGCAATGGCGATGGCGGCCGGGATTTCCAGCGCGCCGGGAACCGTGATGACGTCGTGAGTCATCCCTGCAGCCTTCAATTCCGCGACCGCGCCTTCCATCAGCGCATCCTGGATGTCGTCATAGAAGCGCGCCTCGACGATCAGGGCCCGCGCGCCGGAGATGTCGGTTTGATCCTTCAACGGGGCGCGCCGCGCGTCTGCCATCTTCCCACCAGTGCAATGTCTTTGAGGAGTTGCGCCGCTTGTAGGCGCAGTGACGCGCGATGCCAAGTGCTGTGATGCCAGCTGCTGTGATGTTAAGCGCTCTGACGCCAAGTGTCGTGATGTCAAGTGCCGTCTTTTCAATAGTCAAATCAAGCGCCATCACTTCATTTCCGCCAACCGCGCGGCATAACGCGCCATCAAATCGACTTCGATATTGACGTCGCCGCCGGCGCGCCAACCGGACAGCGTGGTCACACTGAGCGTGTGCGGAATGATCAGCACCGAAAACCTGACGTCGTCGACGGTATTGACCGTGAGTGAGACACCATCCAGCGTCACCGAGCCCTTGGGCGCGATGAAGCGCGCCAGCTCGCGCGTGGTCGAGAGCTCGAACCGCGCCATGTCGGGCAGATCATCGCGTTTGAGAATAGTGGCGATGCCGTCGGCATGCCCGGCGACGATATGACCGCCGAGTTCATCGCCGATCTTGAGCGCGCGTTCGAGGTTGAGCCTGGTCCCGACCGCCCAGTGTTTCGCCGTGGTCAGCCCAAGCGTCTCGGCAGCGGTGTCGACCTCGAACCAGGTGTTGCCGCCATCGGTGCCCGCGGCCACCACGGTGAGGCAAACGCCGTTGCAGGCGATCGAGGCGCCATCGGCGATGGTGGCACGGTCGTAGCGGCAGGCGATGCGCAAGCGATGCAACTGGCCCTGCACCGTCGGATTGAGCGCAATGATCTCGCCGAGATCGGTGACAATGCCTGTGAACATCAAACCCGCTCGTAAATCGTCAGGGTATCGTTTTCCAGCGTCTCGCTGGCAC
>NZ_JBAURI010000677.1:0-2920 GCF_049581145.1 Bradyrhizobium sp. | reverse complement strand
GTCGAACTTCTCGCCACGCGCCGCGGCCCATTGCAGCAGCTTGACGGTGCCGTTGACGGAAAGGTCCTCCTCGTCGCCGGTGATCAGAAACGAGATCGAGCCGTTGCCGTCGGCGCGGGGCTTGCCGCCATGGTCGGCGAGATGGGCCAGCACCGCTGCGACGCTGCAGGCGATGCCGCCCTTCATGTCGACCGCGCCGCGGCCATAGAGGAAGCCGCCCCTGACCTCGCCGGAAAACGCGCCCTGGCTCCAGGCGGCCTCGTCGCCCGGCGGCACCACATCGGTGTGGCCGGCAAAGGTGATGTGCGGCGCCTGGTCGCCGATGCGGGCATAGAGATTGTCGATATCTGCGGTGCCGGGCTCGCTGAAGGTGACGCGATGCACACCGAAGCCATGGGCCTTGAGCAGGGTTTCAAGCACGCCCAGCGCGCCGGCGTCAGCCGGGGTTACGGAACGGCAGCGGATGAGATCCTGGGCAATGGCGAGAGCATCATTCATGCCCCCGCTTAACATGCGTCGCGGGCGACGGACCAGCGAAAGCCGGCACGAATTCGACTTTGCCGCGGGCCGGGCCCGAACCTGGTTCGGTTCGACCTAGTCCCGCAACAGCTCGTTGATGCTGGTCTTGGCACGGGTGCGCTCGTCGACCCGCTTGACGATGACGGCGCAGGCGACCGCAGGCCCAGGCTGGCCGTTCTTCAGCGGCTTGGCAGGCAGGCTGCCCGGCACCACCACGGCATATTCCGGCACCTCGCCGATAAAGATTTCGCCGCTATCGCGATCGACGATCTTGGTCGAGGCGCCCAAAAATACGCCCATCGCCAGTACCGCGCCCTTGCGCACGATGACGCCCTCGGCGACCTCCGAGCGCGCGCCGATGAAGCAATCGTCCTCGACGATCACGGGCTCGGCCTGCAGCGGCTCCAGCACCCCGCCGATGCCAACGCCGCCGGAGATGTGCACGCGCTTGCCGATCTGTGCGCAGGAGCCGACGGTCGACCAGGTGTCGATCATGGTGGCCTCATCGACATAGGCGCCGAGATTGACGAAGGACGGCATCAGCACGACGTTCCTGGCGATGAAGGCCGAGCGGCGCACGATCGCGCCCGGCACCGCGCGAAACCCGGCCTCGCGAAAGCGGTTCTCGCCCCAGCCGTCGAATTTCGACGGCACCTTGTCCCACCATGACGCCGTCCCGGGACCGCCCGCGATCACGCTCATATCGTTGAGGCGGAACGACAGCAGCACGGCCTTCTTCAGCCACTGATTGACGGTCCACTTGCCATCAGTCTCGCGCGTCGCCACGCGCGCCTCGCCCTTGTCCAGCAGCTCGAGCGCGTGATCGACGGCGTCGCGGACCTCGCCCTTGGTCGCGGTCGAGATGCCGTCGCGCGCATCGAACGCGCCGTTGATGGTGGATTCGAGGGCGGACAGGGACATCGGGATTTCCTTGGGAGGGATGTTTTAGGCGGCGATTGGGCCGCTTATTCGGGATTTGAGGCGGGAGAGTCAAGGCTTTGCACCGGCCGCGCCGGCTGGCACGGCTGGCCGTCCCGGTTCGAGGCCGGGACGACCGTGCAAAGGTTATGACTTCGCGCCCAAGCCTTGCAAAAAGCCCGTCAGATCGTCGGTAACGCAATCGACATGGGACGCATCGCGGCCTTCCAGCTCCCAGTCCTCGCGCACCACCTCTTGCGAGCCGTCCGGCACCACCAGCACGGTGGTCATGCCGATCTGATGCGGCACCACGAGGTTGCGCGCCAGGTCCTCGAACATCGCGGCGCTGGCCGGATCGACGTCGTGGCGTTTCAGGAATTTCTGATAGGTCTGCGGCGCCGGCTTCGGCTCGAGCTCGGCGGCAATGATGTCGAACACCGCCTCGAAATGGCTGGTCAGGCCCAGCCGCTCCAGCACCTTGCCGGCGTGATCGGTCGAGCCGTTGGTCAGGATCAGCTTGCGGCCCCTGAGCCCGGTGATCGCGGCGCCCATCGCCGGATTGGGCTCGAGCGGCGAATGGTCGATCTCGTGCACATAGGCAAGGTAATCGTCGGCGCGCACGCCATGTTCGGTCATCATGCCGCGCATGGTGGTGCCGTAGCGGAGGTAATAATCCTTCTGGATTTTTCGCGCGTCCGCCGGCGATACCTTCAGCCAGTTCGAGACGAACGCGCCGATCCGCGCGTCGACCTGCTGCCAGAGATTGACGTGATGGGGGTACAGCGTGTTGTCGAGATCGAACACCCAGGTGTCGATGTGGTCGAAGCTGCGGGGAGTTTTCATCATGGCAACGCGAAGTGCAGCGTCTTGCCGCCGCTCGACATGTCGACCGGGGCGAACCCGGTCGCGGCAAAACCGCGGCTGCCGCAATCGCCCTGCTCGGTGGTTTCGAACTTGTTCTCGCGGGTGCAAAGCTGGGTGGCGCCACCCCAGTTCAGCGACCTGTTCCCGTATTGGATGGTGCGGTTTTCGGCATCGACGGCTTCGGCAAAGCTGTAGACATGCTTCGGCTGGCCAGAGACGTCGGGATGCAGGCATTTGCCGGGGTCGATGCGATACCAGCCCCGGCTGACGACGGCCTTGCCGTCGTCGGTCGCCACCGCCGCCATCACCTTGTGCGGGGTGTCGTTGCACCAGGTCAGCCCGGACGTGGAGGGCGACTGCACGGCCTCGATCATGGCGCTGAAGAAAGTCGGCGACTGCAGAATGTCTTGCGACAGTCCGCGGCTTCTGAGGAACGCGGCAAGGGCCGCTTGCGTCTTCGGACCGTCGACGCCGTCGATCGGAGCCGCGTCATAGCCCGCGATGACCAGCAATCGCTGAATGCCGGCAAGCCGCGCCTGGTCGTCGTCATAGGCGGCGTCCTCGGCGAGATAGGCCACCAGATTGCCATCGTCGGCCTGCGTCGGCATGATCTGGGTGA
>NZ_JBAURI010000676.1:0-5932 GCF_049581145.1 Bradyrhizobium sp. | reverse complement strand
AAGTGCCTGCCCTGCCACTCCATCGGCGAAGGCGCCAAGAACAAGGTCGGCCCCGAGCTCAACGGCCTCGACGGCCGCAAAACGGGCTCGGCGCCGGACTATAATTATTCCGAGGCCAACAAGAACTCGGGGATCACCTGGAACAAGGATCAGTTCCTCGACTACATCAAGGATCCGAAGGCAAAGATTCCCGGCACCAAGATGACTTTCGCGGGCATCAAGAACGAGAAGGACGCCAACGATCTGTGGGCCTACATCTCGCAGTTCGGCGCCGACGGCAAGCCGAAGCAATAACCGCCTCGATTTCAGGTGAATGAAAAGCCCCGGCCTCCGCGCCGGGGTCTTGTCATGCGATGGGACGACGCGGCGTCGCGGCACGGGCCGCGCTCGCCCGTTCTGTTGCAATGCGCCCGATCATGGCATCGATTTCGGAGATCACGAGATCGGGCGCGACGTTCTGCACCATGTGGCCGACGTCTTTCAACACGATCAGTCTTGCATCTGATACAGCGGCCGCGAACGGACGCGAATGGATGTCGGTCGACACCGTCATGTCGACGTCGCCTGAAATGATCGTGGTCGGCACGCTGATCTCGGCATAGCGCGGCGCCTGCGCCGCGACCGCGGCCTTCAGCGTGACGAGGTCGCGCGCGTTGGCCAGGAATTCGCGCGGACGCAGCAGCAACAGCGTCGCCGTGTCTTTGACAAATCCGTCCGGCATCTGCTGCGGCAGGAAGACCGCGCGGGCCGCGGGCCCGACCAGCAGCAGGCCGAGCGGAAGCGTGACGGTGTAGGCGAGCAGCCGACCGATCCCGGGCGTGGTGACCGCCTTGTTGTACCAGCCCACGCCGCCGCGCCAGGGATGCGTGACCGGCGCCAGCATCACGAGTCCCGCGAGGCGTTCGGAATAATCCAGCGCCATCCGCGCGCCCAGCGCGCCGCTCAGGGAATGAACCACCAGGATAACCTTGCTGATGCCGAGTTTCCCGAGCGCTTCGGCGATCATGCGGGCTTGGATGTCAGGCGTTGCATCCCCATCGACGGACGACGTGCTCCGCCCATGTCCCGGCCGGTCGATCAGGATCACCCGATGGTTGCGCGCCAAAAGGTCGCCGAGCGGCCGACGCATGACCTCGAGATTGGAGCTCGCGCCATGGATCAGCAGAAGCGGCGGATCGGTTGTGTTCCGCGGCCCAAGTTCGACCACATTCAAACGCGCGCCGGCGACAGTCACGGCTTCTCCCAGCGGTGGATAGGCACGATCCAGCACAACCACCACGACCTGCGTGAGGAGCGCCAATATTGCCAACGCCACCACAGCCCCAATTGATATCATTGATATTTTCCGGAGGGTCCTTGCCATACCCCAGTTACGGAAGGCTTTCGACCCGGTTTCGAGGCAGAAATACAACAGGGTTTTCCGATAATGTTCCCACCGCTGTCATACGGTCGTCGTCGGCCATTTTATAACCATGGTCAGCACTTTCTCTGGCAGTCGGGCGAGCATCAAAAAGCGACCGCCACCCGACCTCGTTCACAGCCTCAACGGGAAACGAAGTTCGGGTGACAGGGTACTCCCGCAGGGACAATGGGAAGGGGTTTTTGGAATGAGCTTCAGATCGAACGAAGCCGCGATCGATGAAATCGTGGCGAACTGCGATGGTGACCTGCGCGGCGCGTTGAAAGCACTCCTGCTCGTCAACGAACATCTCGAGGCCGAGATCGCCCAGCTCTACGCGGTCGCCGTGCGGTTCGGGCTGGCGCCAACCAAGAACAACGCCGCCCTTCACTAAACTCGCTCGCCGCCTTCCGTCGTCCCGCCGGCGGAATACGCCTTCGCGCGGGCACCGGCGATCGGACATGCCAGCCTGGCGTGCGCGATGGGTTTGTCGGGCGTTTACCAATCGCATGTCGCCCGCGGTAATCGGGTTGCCGCGGACGGCATTGTTTGGTCGCGCGGCAGCAGGCGTATCGTTTGACGCTCCTGCCGGACTGTCGAACGCAATTGGCCGCGCGTTCGCGGAATAGTTCCATCTCGCCATGGATCGGCGTGGGATCGGTGGCGGCGATCAGATATCGCGGCCTTCGACCTTTTCGCTCAGGGTCTTGACCATCTCCGGCACCTTTTCCAGATGCGGATTGATGTCGAGCGCCTTTCGGAAGGCATCGAGTGCGCGCTTGTCGTCGCCGATGTCCTGCATGATCATGCCAAGCCCTGCGAGCGCACCGAAATGGCGGGGCTCGCGGATCAGCACCTGCTCGATATCGGCGAGCGAGTGGGCGTAATCGTTCTTCAGGTAATACAGCGTGGCGCGCCGGTTCCAGGCTTCGACATAATCCGGACGTAGCTTGATCACGGCATCAAGCAGCTTGATCGCCACGTCAGACTGCTGGGCATCCATTGCAGCCTTGGCACGCATCATCAGGAGCGCCGCCGTATCGCTCGGCGTCTGCAGCCACAGCGCCCAGATCCGCGCCTCGACGTGCTTGGCGCTGTCCTCGTCGGGGGCTGCCTTCAGCGCTCCAAACAGAAAATCCAGTCCGTGGGTCTTGTCGGCGCCTACCTTAGGCAGCTTGGAGGGCGCTTCCGGCAATTTGCGCGGCTTCGCCGGGCTCGACTGCGGGTCATCCTGCGCGAACGCAATTACCGGTGCGCCCGTCATCATCACGGCGATAAGGATCGCCTGGGAGATCTTCAATGCCATGCCTCAAGTCTAGACGCGGAGCGCGGTGCTTGCAAAGCAGCAAAAGCGTCAAAGGCTTGTGAATGGACCGGGCAAGCCGGCCGACCTCAACCCTGCCGCGCCTTGAACCGGCGCTGGACCTTGTTGATGACGTAAACCCGGCCCTTACGGCGGACCAAGCGGTTGGCGCGGTGGCGTCCACGCAACGATTTCAGCGAGTTACGGACCTTCATCGTCGGAATCCTGGTTGCTTTCGAAGGCCGTGATGACGGGCCGGATGATCGGAAAGGATTTTTGCCCGCCGGCGGCCAAACCGCCCGGGTTGGTGCGGTTTCTAGGCCATCGCCCCGTCAAATGTCAACAGAAACGGGCCATTTCGGCTCATTTTCCATCGCGGCTCAGGCAATTTTGCCGCCACCTGCCGCCTCGATCCGCCGCCTTGCCGAATTTGTTATATGATATAATCAAATTGCCAGACCAAAAAACAAAGCCGCCGGGAGCATGCGATGCCCAAAGTGAAATTGCCCGCCATCGACGACGTCGTCGCAATCGACATCCACACCCATGCCGAAGAGCCCTGCGGCATGCATGCCGACGACGGCTATGACGACTTCCAGGCCCAGATGGCGGAGTATTTCAAGTCGCCGAACAAGCATCCGCCCACGGTGGAGGAGACCGCGGCCTATTATCGCGCGAAAAACATCGCCGCCGTGATCTTCCCGGTCGATGCCGAGCGCGAGACCGGATTCCGCCGCTACAATAACGACGAGATGCTCGCGATCGCCGCGAAAAATTCCGATGTCCTGATCCCTTTCGTCAGCATCGATCCGCACAAGGGCAAGCTCGGCGTGCGCGAGGCCAGGCGCCTGATCGAGGAGTATGGCGTCCGGGGTTTCAAGTTTCACCCGACCATGCAGGGTTTTTATCCGAACGACCGGTTGGCCTACCCGCTCTATGAAGCCATCAATGAGGGCGGCGCAATCGCGCTGTTCCACACCGGCCAGACCGGCGTCGGCAGCGGCATGCCCGGCGGCATGGGGATGCGGCTGAAGTATTCCAATCCGATGTATATGGACGATGTCGCAGCCGACTTCCCGGACCTCAAGATCATCCTCGCGCATCCCTCGTTCCCCTGGCAGGAAGAGGCGCTGTCGGTCGCGACCCACAAGCCGAACGTCTATATCGACCTGTCCGGCTGGTCGCCGAAATATTTCCCGCCGATCCTGGTGCGCCACATCAACTCCATCCTGCAGGACAAGATGCTGTTCGGCTCCGACTGGCCGGTGATCACGCCGGATCGCTGGCTGTCGGACTTTTCCAAGCTCGACATCCGCGACGAGATCCGGCCAAAAGTGTTGAAGGCCAATGCGCGCAAGCTGCTTGGCATCTAGGCTTCTTGGCATCTAAGCTTCTTGGCATCCAGGCTGCCTGACATCCAGGCCGCCGACCGTCGAGGTGTAGCCATGACCATCAAAGCCGTCGTGTTCGATGCCTACGGCACGCTGTACGATGTGCAGTCGGTGGCCGATGTCACCGAGCAGGCCTTTCCCGGCTACGGCGGGATCATCACGCAGATATGGCGTATCAAGCAGCTGGAATATAGCTGGCTGCGGTCGCTGATGGGCCGCTACGACGATTTCGCGACCGTCACACGCGACTCGCTCACCTATACCCTGCGGGCGCTGGGACTCACTCCCGAGGATGCGCCGTTTGGCCGCATCATGGACAAATATCTCCATCTCGACCTCTATCCCGATGCGTTGGCCGCGCTCGCGGCGCTGAATGGCCGCAAGCTCGCGATCCTCTCCAATGGCAGCCCCGATATGCTGCAGGCGCTGGTGAGAAACAGCGGCCTCGACCCGGTGCTCGACGCGACCGTCAGCGTCGACGCCAACAAGATCTTCAAGCCGAGCCCACAAGCCTATGCGCTGATCGAAACGAAGCTCGGCGTCGCCCCGCGCGACGTACTGTTCGTCTCCTCGAACCCGTGGGACGCCTGTGGTGCCAAGGCCTTCGGGCTCAACGTCGCCTGGATCGAGCGGGTCACGCCGGAGGCGATGGCGCTAGCCTGCGTCGAGAACGAACGGCTGCCACCGCTCACGATGTTCAAGTTGCTGCGCACACAGATGGATGAACTCGGCGTCGCGCCGGATTGTCGCATCCGATCGCTGTCGGAACTGCCCGCACTGGTGACCTCGCGAGAGCCCTCAATATGAGTCTGGAATCGGTCCACACATTCGTCACCGAGAAGGCGCCCGAAATTGCCGCGATGCCGCTGCCGATCTGTTGCGATGCGTCGTGAAGGCGCTCGGCATCGTGGTCCGGCTGCGGGTTCGGCTCCCAGTGCGCTACACGCCGCCCCCCTCGCGGCTTGCCGAATTGCCATGGGCCGAGTGGGTCGATGGCGAGCACCGACCCTGAGCGCAGTCTCAACTACTGATCATCATTGTCGTAGTCGGGCCGCGGCCGCGCCACCCGACTGCGCTGCGTTCGCTGCCGGGACGAGTTCTGCGCCGCCGCGCTGTCACTGTCGTCGGTCTGAAACACAGCACGACAGCCGTCTGAAAGCTGCGGCACGTTTTGCTTCAGGCAAGCAACGATCCGGTCGACATCGGGAATCCGATCGCCGCACAGCCGCCATACGTCCGGCGTGCAGGCCATCTGCTGCTCCATCGTGCCGCGGTTCTCGTCCGCCAATGCCGACGACAGAGGCGCCCCAATGATGCCGCTGAACATCGCCAGATTAAGGATCACAGCTCGCACGCGCATGACTCATCCCTCTGCTCCCTCAGCCGCACGCCCATCCGGCGCGCCCTGCTGGGTGTCAGGCTCCACAATCAATGAGGCCAGCGGAGGTTCGGACTGAACAACAAAATGTGAGGCTCAGGAGGCGCCTTCGGCCGCTCTCCCAGCGCCGTGAACATGGCAGACCGGCCGCCCCAGTGCGTCCAGAGGAGCGCAGGGAGTCATTCCCGATGCCAACGGCCGCGAGTTTGCGTGACAAACCAGACAAAACGGTTGACGGCGAACCCGCCCAAACCGCGACGGGGCAGTAGCTTCTTGACGTGGCGCAAGGGACAACCCTGCCATGTTGCTACCGTTGAAATAACGCTCCGGAATCCACGTTTCGTTGACGGAACTTCGGCATCGGGCGCCGGTTGTTCCCAATTCCTGTCGCGCTGCCGCGAACGAGACGTTCGGGGTGGTCAGAGTACCGAGAGTACGATGTCAAAGGCCAAATTATCCAT
>NZ_JBAURI010000675.1:0-4685 GCF_049581145.1 Bradyrhizobium sp. | reverse complement strand
CCACGGCTTCAGATCATCCAGCTTGCGCAGCCGCATCAGGACACCTTCGGTCGCTTCGCCGGTCGGCGTCATGCTGCTCTTTTCCTGGAATTTGGTGATCGCGAGCGTCATCGTATTCCGGCCGTCCGCGGTCTCGGGATCGAAATTGTGCTCGTAAAGCCGCTCGCTCAGTTCGCGCAACAGGCCGGCATCCGTGAGCGGGATCCGGTCGGGATCTGGACGCAGCGTATCGGCGGGCCGAGTCTCGGGAGCCAGCGCGACAGCCGGTTGCGGCGAGGCTTGCGAGGCGGGCGCAACGAAGTAGAACGCGCCGTCGATCGGTGACGACGATACCCAGGGTTGCTGCGCGCCGCCGGTCGCCCGCTTCACGGCGAGGCCGACCTGGTTGAAGGTCTGGAAAATATCCAGGCCTGGCTGCTTGAGCGTGGTCGCGAGCGCCCTGGTGTAGGGGCTGTGACCGTCGCTGCCGTCCTGGGCGACATTGCCGGGCTGCGTCGCGTAGGAGATCAGCGTTCCGTCCGGCGCCCGCATCTGCGCGAGGCCGCCGTCGGACGACCGCAAACTTCGTGCGCCGAACGGATTGTTGCGGCAGGCGTCGAGGATCACCAGGTTGAGGCGAGTGCCCGAGCCCTGCATTTGTCGCAGCACGAGATTGGCGTCCACCATCTGGAAATCGACGTCGGCTTCGCGGGTCGGATTGGCGTTGACCGGAACCAGATAGTTGGCGCCTGCGACCTGAACGCCGTGGCCGGCATAATAGAACAGGGCGACATCGGCGCCCTGGACCTGCCGTCCGAAATTCTGCACGGCGCTGTCCATCGCGCTCTTGTCGAGATCGAGCTGGGCATGGCCGCCGACCAGCGCGAAGCCGAGGCCTGCGAGCGTCTCGGCCATCAGGCTCGCGTCCTTGGCGGGATTGTCGAGCGGCGTGACGTTCTGATAGGCGGAGTTGCCGATCACCAGCGCGACGCGTTTGTCGGCCGCGGCCGGTGCGGCCGACAGCACCGTCAAAAAGCCGGCCAGCGCCGCAAGCGGCGCTCCATGACGGGTCCGATCGAAAAACCGCCGCCGCATCCCATCCCCAGAGCTGGCAATAGCGTAGGTAACATAAGCAGGTATCGGCAGCAGATTATCAGCCGCCGCGCGGCTGGAAAAGTGCCACCGCGCATGCCTGCGGGCTTCGGCGGACGAGCGTTACTGGCTTGCCAGCACGTCGCTGAACAGCACGTAGCGCTCGCCGTTGAAGCGCACCAGCCGCATCTGCTTGATCGGGCGCAGATCGGCCGGCGTCGTCCTCAGCTTGATCCCGGGCAACAGCAGCGGCAGCTCCATGTCGAGATTGGAGGCCTGCTTCATGATGTTCTCGCGGGTGAGATTGTCGCCGCACTGCTTCAGGATCTGGACCACCGCATAGCCGATATTGTAGCCATAGGGCGCGTAGTAATCGCTCTTGTCGACGTGTGGATTGTATTTGTCCATCCACACGTTCCAGGCTTTCATCGCCGGATCGTCGCGCCATTGCGGGTCGGCCGGGTCCTTCTGATAGGCCGCGGAGATGATGCCCTTGGCGGCTTCGAAGCCCGCGGGCTTGATCGCGCCTGAGATCGACGAGCCGACGCTCGACACGAACTCTTGCGGGTGCCAGTCGATGTCGTAGGCCTTGCGGATGGCTTGGGCTGCAAATTTCGGCACCGAGAAAATCACGAACATGTCGGCGCCGGCGGTCTTCAGCGAAACCACCTGCGAGTCCACCGTTGGATCGGTGGTGTTGTAGGTCTGCGCCGACACGATCATGGTCGAGGCCTTGTCGCCGAGCCCGCGCCTGAAGCCGATGAGATAATCGCGGCCGAGATCGTCGTTCTGCGACAGGATGGCGATCCTGGCGTCCGGCTTTGTCGCAAGAATATATTTGGCGTAGATCTCGCCTTCGGAGGCGTAATGCGGCGTCCAGCCCATGGTCCACGGATAGTGCTCGGGATCGTTGAAGACGGTTGCGCCCGTGCCGATGAACAGATGCGGCACCTGCTTCTGGTTGATGTATTTGACCACTGCCATGTTGGTCGCCGTGCCGACCGGATTGACCAGAAACAGCACCTCGTCGCTTTCGATCAGACGCCTGATCTGCTCGACGGTCTTGGGCGGGCTATAGGCGTCATCGAGGCTGATGTAGTTGATCCTGCGCCCGTTGACGCCGCCCTGGTCGTTGATCATCGCGAAATAGGCGGTCGTGGAGATGGCGCCCGCCGCATAGGCCGATGCCGGACCGCTATAGGGCGTGGTGGTGCCGATCTTGATCTCGGTGTCGGTCACGCCGGGGCCGTATTGCTTCTGCGCCAGCGCGCCCGTCGTGACGAGCCCGAACATCAGAGCGGCGAGAGCGCCGGTCGTCGCACGTTTCCTCCAAGCCATGGTCTGTCCTCCCGTCTTGTTGAGCGGTGAGGCCGGCGGGACTTCTTGTTCTAGTTTTTCAGCACGATCCGTCCCACGACTTTGCCGGCCCGCAATGCATCGATCCAAGTTTGAACGTCGCCCATCGGCTCTTCCTGCATCGGGGCCGGCGTGATCTTGCCGGCTCGCGCGAGCGCCATAAGCTCATGAGCCTCGGCTAAAGTACCGACCATGAAGCCCTCGATGGTCATGCGCTTGTAGATCCACTGCACCATTGGCAGGCTGAAATTGCCGCCCATCAGCCCGGAGACCACGATCTTGCCGCCGCGCGCGATCACCGAGACCGCAAAGGCCATGGATTTTTCGTTGCCGGCAAAGTCGACGATCTCGTCGAAGCCGCCCTCGGTCTGCTTGATGATGCGCTTGACGATGTCGGGTTCGGACGGGTCGTAGGCGGTTTCCGCGCCGTTCTTCAGTGCCGTCTCGCGCGCGGCCGGATTCAAGTCCGCCACAGAAATCTTCTGCTTGAACATCGCCTTCGCGAATGACAGGCCCATCATGCCGACGCCGCCCATGCCGATCAGCAGCAGATTGCGCTGCCGCGGCCGGTCGACCAGCCGCTTCAGCGCGCCATAGGCGGTCACGCCGGAGCACATCAGCGTCGCAGCCTGATTGACGGGCAGGGGATCGTAGTCGAGTAGATATCTGGCATCCGGGACCAGCACGTGGCTGGCAAAGCCGCCGTCGATGGAGACGCCGAGAAAGCGCTGCCTGAGGCAGAGATTCTCATCGCCCTTGAGACAGTCGCGGCATACCCCGCAGCCGATCCAGGGGAAGACGGCTTTCCTGGCGCCGATCAGGTCCTTCGAGATGTCCGGTCCGACCTCGTCGACGATTCCCGCGATCTCGTGGCCAAGCGTGAATGGCAGCGTCATGCCGCGCGTGGTGTCGAGCCGTTTGCCACCGCCGAGATCGGCGTAGCCGTCCTGGATATGCAGGTCGGAATGGCACAGCCCGCAGCGCTCGATCCGAACCAGCACTTCTTTGCCTTGCGGCTTGGGCGTCTCAACGATGGTTTCGCAAAGCGGGGCGTCAAACTTGACCAGCGACTGGCGGCGCAGCAACGCCATGATCTGTCTCCCTGGAACATATTAGCTTTGGGGCGTATTGGCTTTTTCGTTCCGTATATCGACCAATTCGCGCGCCATGGCAACAAAGCCCGATACCGGAATGGTCTCGGCACGCCGCGTCGGATCGACGCTTGCCGCTGCCGCGAGCCGGGCGGGATCGACGGACAACGACTTGAGGCTTTGCCGCAGCATTTTACGTCGCTGGCCGAACGCGGCTGCTGCGACCTGTTCCAGTGACCTGCGTTCGCAGGGCTCGGGTGCTTGCCGGGGCACCAGCCGCACCAGTGAGGAGGTCACCTTGGGCTGCGGCACGAAGGCCGCGGGCGAGATGTCGAACAGGATCCTGGTCTCGGCCCGCCAATTGGCGAGCACGGCGAGCCGTCCATAGGCCTCCTCATTCTCCCGCGCGACGATGCGCTCGGCCACCTCGCGCTGGAACATCAGCACCATCATGTCGTACCAGGGCGGCCACGGTTCGACTGACAGCCAGCCGATCAGCAGCGCGGTCGCGATATTGTAGGGCAGGTTGGCGACGATCTTGGCCTTGGTGCCGCCGAGATAGGGCCGCGGATCGAAGTTCTGCGCATCGGCGCAGACGATTTCGAGCCGCCCCGGATATCGTCGGGAAATCGCCTCCAGTGCCGGAATGGCGCGGGCGTCGTGCTCGACGGCAATGACGTGGCGCGCGCCCATCGCCAAGAGTGCCCGCGTCAACCCGCCCGGGCCAGGGCCGATTTCGACGATCGTGGCATCTTCCAGGGGCGCGGCGGCCCGCGCGATCCGCGCGGTCAAATTGAGGTCGAGCAGAAAATTCTGACCCAGCGATTTGCGGGCCGATAGCGCGTGTTCGCGAATAACCTCCCGAAGCGGCGGCAGGTCGTCGATCGCGCTCATGTTGCCGGCATCGCGGCCATGCGCTCGGCAAGCCGCAATGCCGCGATCAGGCTCGCGGGGTTGGCGCGGCCGGTGCCGGCGATATCGAAGGCCGTACCATGGTCGGGCGAGGTGCGGACGAAGGGCAGTCCGAGCGTGACATTGACGGCTTCGTCGAAGGCCAGCGTCTTGATCGGGATCAGCGCCTGATCGTGATACATGCAGATCGCGCAGTCGTAGGTTTTGCGCGCGGCATCATGGAACATGGTATCCGCCGGCAGCGGGCCCCTGGCC
>NZ_JBAURI010000674.1:0-2421 GCF_049581145.1 Bradyrhizobium sp. | reverse complement strand
GCCTTGACGCGCCGTTTGCCCGCGCGACGAGTGCCGCGAGACGAGACAAGCCGCAAAAAATTACCGCACGAATTGCATCAGGACATAGGGACCAGCCGCCATGCGTTACGATGACTTCCGGCGCAGCGACGATATCGAAGACCGCCGCGGCGACGACAGCAGCGGGATGGGCGGCGGTGGCGGCGGCTTCAGCCTGCCGATGGGCGGCGGCGGTCTCGGGATCGGTACCATCATCGTGCTCGGCCTGATCAGTTACGCGCTCGGCATCGATCCACGCGTGCTGATCGGCGGCGCCGAGATCGCAACCGGCGGCCGCCAGGCGCCGACCTATCAGAGCGATCGCAGCTCGGGCAGGACCGGCGCGCCGACCGACGAGATGGGCAGCATGATCTCAGGCATCCTCGGCGAGATCGACGATCGCTGGACCGAGATGTTCCAGGCCAGGGGGCAAACCTATACCGGGCCGAAGATCGTGCTGTTCCGCAACGCCACCAATGGCGGCCGCTGCGGCATGGCGCAGGCGGCGATGGGGCCGTTCTATTGCCCGCCGGAGCGCAAGATTTTTCTCGATACCGGATTCTTCCGCGAGGTCGAGACCCGCTTTCACGGCTGTTCGGGCAGTGCGTGCAAATTTACAGCGGCCTATATCATCGCGCATGAGGCCGGCCATCACGTGCAGAACCTGCTCGGCATCCTGCCGCGCGTGACGCAACTGCAGCAGCAGGCCGGCAGCAAGGCGGATGCCAATGCGCTGCAGGTCAAGATCGAACTGCAGGCGGACTGCCTGTCCGGCGTCTGGGTGAACCGCGAAGAAAAGAAACGACCGGGCTTCCTGGAACCCGGCGATATCAACGCGGCGCTGACCACGGCGGCCGCGATCGGCGACGACACGCTGCAGCGGGAGACCACCGGCCGCGTGGTGCCGGATTCGTTCACCCACGGCACCTCGGCGCAGCGCGAGCGCTGGTTCATGAACGGCTATCAGAAGGGCACGGTCGAGGCCTGCAACACGTTCGGCGCGGGCTCGCTGTAAGCGGGCCGCATCGGCATGGACCGTCAGGTAAGGATCGCGAAGGCAAGGTCGCCAAGGTAAGGATCGTCATGGCGGGGCTTGACCCGGCCATCCACGTCTTTGTCCATGAGAGAGCTTTGAGACGTGGATGCCCGGCACAAGGCCGGGCATGACGAAAAGAGGCGGTCATGTCCTCCATCCAAGAATCCAAAAACGACGAATCCAAAAACGACGAGAAGAAATTCGTTCCGCTCAACATCGCGGTGTTGACGATTTCGGATACGCGATCGCTGGCCGACGACAAATCGGGCACCACGCTGAGCGAGCGGCTCAGCGCCGCCGGGCACACACTGGCCGCACGGGAGATCGTCACGGATGATGTCGAAGCGATCAGGGGCGTCGTGAGACGGTGGATCACCGATCCCGGCGTCGATGTCGTCATCACCACGGGCGGCACCGGCTTCACCGGCCGCGACGTGACGCCGGAGGCGATCGAGCCGCTGTTCGAAAAGCGCATGGACGGCTTCTCCATCGCCTTTCATCTGCTGAGCCACGCCAAGATCGGCACCTCGACCATCCAGAGCCGCGCCACCGCGGGGGTTGCCGGCGCGACCTTCATCTTCTGCCTGCCGGGCTCTCCAGGCGCCTGCCGTGACGGCTGGGACGGCATTTTGGCAGCCCAGCTCGACTACCGCACGCGGCCGTGCAACTTCGTCGAGATCATGCCGCGGCTCGACGAGCACCTGCGGCGGCCGAAGGCGAAAGGCGCGTCGGCGTAGTCCCATCACCGTCATTCCGGGGCGATGCCAATGGGTCCGCGCGAAGCGCGGCCCGATGACAGGCTCCGCATCGAACCTCAGATGCGCAATTGCGCATCGGGGAATTTCGAGTCGAGTCCTCTCATCTCGAAATGTCGGGTGCGCCGACGCGGCGGCCTCAAGTCGCCGGCGCAATCTGGAAAGGTCCGCCACCTTCGATGGCTTGGCCGGTCATGCCAATGATGCCTCCAGCCAAGCCGACGGCAAAATTTGCGCCGCGGGGTGCGACCGTGAAGCGATAGGTTTTGCCCGGCTCGGCGACAAAACTATAGCTTGTGGAGCCCGGCGTGGCCCAGGCGGAGACCGTTACGACTGCGGGTCCGGGCGCGATACCGCCGGTAAAGGTTTCACCTTTTCCGATGCTCGCGATTTTGGCGCCGTTCAGCTCAACAGATGCAGGCGCGGCGAGGTACAGGAGATCATTTGACCGCGCGATTGATATGGTAGCCTGCGTGCCGCCGCGAGTTCGGCAACCTGATGTCCTCCGGGTTCGGCAAAACGACCGAGAATGCTTGCTGAAAGTCGGCGGGCGTGGCGTCACGGCCACATTCTTTGCGCGAAGGCTGGCCGATCGCATCGCTTGTACGAGGC
>NZ_JBAURI010000673.1:0-9419 GCF_049581145.1 Bradyrhizobium sp. | reverse complement strand
TCTCCACCCCGTCTCCCACATCCCGCAGTTGAACGACGCAGTTGCCTTCCGCTACATGTAACGTGACTTCACATGGGTCGGACTTTCACCTCCTGACAGAACAACATCACAGACGCACGGTCCCGGCGTTCGCCGGTACGACGTGGAGTTTGTTGAAGCCGTGCACCAACTCTCCGGCGGCGCCATCTGGATGCATCTTCGCGATCCCACGGCACGAAGCGCCCGGATTAGCCCAGGAACAGCCCGGCGGCGAGATGGTGGGTTCCGGCTTGCGCCTTCGCCCCTCGAGACTACGGACCGGCTATGTCGCAAACCGGTACGCCCCGCCCTTCTCGACCGAGCGCAGGAAGGCGGGGCGGGCGTGCATGCGCGACAGCCAGGCGGCAAGGTCGGGATAAGGTCCGAGCTTGCCGAACACCTTGGCCATCTCGGCGACGAAGCTCATCTGGATGTCGGCGCCGGTCAGCGACGGCCCGACGAAGAACGCCCTGCCCTGCAGCGCGCCGTCGACATAGCCGAGATGATTTTTGATCTCGCTGTCGATGCGCGGATGCAGCGGTGCGCCGGCGTCCTTCAGGCGCGAGACATAGAGGTTGAGCATCAGCGGCAACATCGCCGAACCCTCTGAATAATGCAGCCACTCGTTATAGGCTTCGTAGTCGACGCTATCAGGCGACGGCATCATCGCGCCTTTTCCGTAGTGCCGGATCAGATAGTCGACGATGGCAGCGGATTCCGCGATGCGGATGTCGCCGTCGACGATGACGGGCGATTTGCCGAGCGGATGAATTTTTGCCAGTTCCGGCGGGGCCAGCCTCGTTTCCGGATTGCGCTGGTAGCGCACCAGCTCATAGGGCGCGGACAGTTCCTCCAGCAGCCAGAGGATACGTTGCGAGCGGGAATCGTTGAGGTGATGCAGGGTGAGCATGGACGTTGCCTCGGGGCCTGTCGTTGAGCTCGACGATATCAGACCAGAAGCGCCAGTCTATGACTCGTCATGCCCGCGCTCGTCGCGGGCAGCCACGTCAGCGTCGTTCCGCCGCGATGAAGACGTGGATCGCCGCGTCAAGCCCGCCCATGGCGGGTTGCAGGTTGCTTGCGCGGAGGTCGGTCACAGCCCCGTATATCCGGCCTTCACCGGATCATTGGTGCCATCGAGCTGGCGCAGATAGGTCAGCCCGCATACGGTCAGCCGATGGGTGTCCTTTTCGCCGGCTTCGATCAGGGTGTTGATATAGGCCGTCACCTTGGCGCGCGCGTCGGCGCTCGCTGCGGCGGTGCGGTTCAGCAGCAGATCATAGGTCATCATGATGCGGTCGATGGCGGCTTCCATGGAGTCCTCTGGCATGTCGTCAGCTGGAATTAGCTGGAGGCTTGAATCAGTTGGCTTGACGAGTTGGCTTGAATTGGTCGGCTTGGGCGGCTTCGAACGCGACGATCGCCTTGTTGGCAAGCCGGATCTTGTTGCATTCACCGCTGTGAAACAGCTGCACGACGATTTCGAGCAGTCGGTCATTGGTGACGAAATTGTCGGGGATGGCGCCCGAGCGGCGGAGATAGTTCGAGGCTATGGCATAGGCGTCGCCCACCACCCCGACATTCATGACGCGCATTCCCCGCTCGACCAGCATGGCCTCACTCCTTTGCTTCGCAGGGGATAAGCCTGCAAGCGGGAACAAGTTCCATTGTGGTCGCCCGACCTGGGCACCGCAAAAAAACAGGGCGCACCGGCCGCGAAAACGGCCGATGCGCCAAGGGGAAGGTTCAAGAACGAATTGGCCCGCCGGTCTTCTCGATCAGCCGGCGTGGCCTTGAATTCGCAGGTATCAGAGGCGGTACAGGATCTGGTCGGTCCAGAACCGCTCCAGGCGGTGCAGCGATTTGTTCAGCGTCGCGAACTCCTCGTTCGAGATGCCGCCGACCTGCTCCACGGTCTTGACGTGCTTCTGATACAGCGCGTCCACGATGCGGCGGATTTCCTGGCCCTGCGGGGTCAGGCGAATGCGCACCGAGCGGCGATCGACGCGTGACCGCTGATGATCGAGGAAGCCGAGCTCGACCAGCTTCTTCAGATTGTAGGACACGTTGGAGCCGAGGTAGTAGCCGCGCGTGCGCAATTCGCCCGCGGTCAATTCCTTGTCGCCGATGTTGTAGAGCAGGAGCGCCTGCACCGAATTGATGTCGGAGCGGCCACGTCGATCGAATTCATCCTTGATGACATCCAGCAGGCGGCGATGCAGCCGCTCCACCAAGGTCAAGGCTTCGAGATAGAGCGGCTGCACCGGCGCCTGGCCGGCAGCGCGGTCAGCGGCTTCCGCCGCCGTCGCAACGGCTTTCATCATGACACGTCCCCTGTCGTCGTTTTCCGACTTATTCGACGAAACTTTTGTTCCGTCTGATAGTCGCAATTTAAGCGGGGCGGTTTGAAGATCGGCTTAAATAAGAGAATAAAGAGAGAATGAATTTAAGACAGTGAATCGTCGATTAAGCCTGCGGGAAAGGGACTTTTCGCAACTTTCCATTGACGATCCGCAGGCTGTGTTCACGTTTCGTCTTGCGCTGCTGTCGCATTCCAAAACAGGCCGGTCACATCGCGAAAGGTCCGCGTAACGGATGTGGCGGACCAGGCAAGGTCAATCAAACCTTACCGCGGAATTCGCAGAAAATCTTAGGAAGCCGCGCGACCGCTATGGCGGCCGTTCGCGCGCGGCCATCCACGCGAGCACGAGATAGGCCGCGAGCATCACGGCCTCCAGGCCCACCACCACGAGGCTGCCGCCATAGATGCCGGGAAACATCAGCTCGATCACCGCCATCGACACCACGGTGGTGAGCCACACCACCGCGCCCCAGGGCGTCGCCAGCCAAAGACCGACCGCGGCAACCAGCTCGATCACCGCGAAATAGACCGTCGCGGCCTGCCAGGCCGTCGACTGGTTTTCGAACGCATCTTCCTCGCCGCCGATGAAGCCCGTCACCTGCGCCCAGTGATAGAGGCCCTTCAGGATCGAGAGCACCGCCATGATGCGCAGGAACAGCACGAGGCGCCGCGTCCACGCATTGTCGTCGCGTTCAATTCGCTCCGAGGACATCCCGACCGGAATGGGATGGTCTCGCGCCGGGTCGCGCGAGGGCGTGTCAGACATGCGGGCAGCTCATGGCGGGAGAAGGCCTTCACGCGGATTGCTTGAAGCCCAGGTCACATAGACCATGAGTCTTGGCCTCTCGGCGCCGCAAAATCAATCCTTTGGCCGCAAGGTCGCCCTTGCGGCAGGTCAAGTGACGATGGCGCGCACAGGTGGTAGACAAACGCCGGAATTGGAATAAATCCAATCGGCGACCCAGACAGCGGCTCCAGGAAAAAGGCAATCCCATGGCGATCAAATTCGGGCGTCCGATCGAATTGCGCGACGCGACGCGGCCTCAGGCGGCGGCTGCGGCTCCTTCCCTGGCGCTGACGATGCGGCCGCGCCGCAACCGCAAGGCGGAGTGGGCGCGGCGCCTGGTGCGGGAGAACGTCCTCACCACGGACGACCTGATCTGGCCGCTATTCGTGGCCGACGGGCACAACGCGCGCGCAACAGTCGCCTCGATGCCGGGCGTCGAGCGGCTGACCATCGACCAGGTTGTGCGTGATGCCGAGCGCGCGATGGCGTTGAACATCCCCTGCCTGGCGCTGTTTCCCTATACGGAGCCGTCGCTGCGCGACGAGCATGGCTCGGAAGCGCTGAACCCCGACAATCTGGTCTGCAAGGCGGTGCGGGCCATCAAGAAGGAATTTCCCGAGCTCGGCGTGCTCTGCGACGTCGCGCTCGATCCCTTCACCAGCCACGGCCATGACGGCCTGATCGAGGACGGCAAGATCCTGAACGACGAGACGGTGGCGGTGCTGGTGCGCCAGGCGCTGGTGCAGGCGGAAGCCGGCTGCGACATCATTGCGCCGTCGGACATGATGGATGGCCGCGTCGGCGCGATTCGGGAGGCACTGGATCAGGCCGGATTCCTGGACGTACAGATCATGGCCTATGCGGCGAAATATGCCTCCGCCTTCTACGGGCCGTTCCGCGACGCAGTCGGCTCGGCCAAAACCCTGAGCGGCGACAAGCGCACCTATCAGATGGACAGCGCCAATTCCGACGAGGCGCTGCGCGAGGTCGAGCTCGACATCGCCGAAGGCGCCGACATGGTGATGGTGAAGCCCGGCATGCCCTATCTCGACGTCGTGCGGCGGGTCAAGGATACCTTCGGCATGCCGACCTTTGCCTATCAGGTGTCCGGTGAATACGCCATGATCGCGGCCGCCGCCAACAATGGCTGGATTGACGGCGAACGGGCCATGATGGAAAGCCTGTTGGCGTTCAAGCGAGCCGGCGCCGACGGCGTTCTCACCTATTTCGCGCCGCAGGCGGCGGAAAAGCTGAGACAGCAGCGCTGAGAAAACCGGACTGAAAAAGCAGGGCTCAGCGGCTCGACCGAGAAAGCGAGGCCCAGAAAGCACAAGGCTCTGGCCCTCGCGACCGCAGTATCGCCCTAAAATTGCGCTTGCTTGGTTAACGTGAGGTCTTGCAAGGACCCCGACGGTTCCCATGTCATGGCGCGGGACGGTCTGGAGGACGGGTCATGTCATATAGCGGTTCGGGTGATACCGGCGGCGGCTGGCGTAGCAACGGCGGCCCGGATATCCGGCCGCACGCGTTTGATCCCTATTCCGAGCCGGACCTGTTTCGCGGTGTGCTGACGCGGCGGGTGATCGCCTTCATGATCGATATGGTCGTGATCGCGGTGCCGATCGCGCTCGCCGTCGTATTCATCGCGGTGTTCGGCCTGGTGACGCTCGGCCTCGGCTGGGCGCTGTTCTGGCTGGTATCGCCGGCGTCGGTGATCTGGGCGCTGCTCTATTACGGCGCCACGCTCGGCGGGCCCTATTCGGCGACCATCGGCATGCGGCTGATGGACCTGGAAGTTCGCACCTGGTACGGCGCCCCCTGCTATTTCGTGCTCGGGGCGATGCATGCCGTGGTGTTCTGGATTTCGATCTCGGTCCTGTCGCCGTTCGTGCTCCTGATCGGGCCGCTCAACGCCCGCCGCCGGCTGCTGCACGACTTCGTGCTGGGAACCGTGGTCATCAACAATTCCGTCCGCGCCCCCGTAGGACAGCCGGCCCGGACATTTTAACTCAACTTAACCGATTGACCGTTAACCTTCGGGGCGCGAGGATAGCAGCCCCACTCCGCCCTGGAGGTTGAAGGAACTCCTTGACCCAGCATTCGCGTGATACCCCTCAGTTCTATCTGACGGCGCCCTCGCCGTGCCCCTACCTTCCCGGCCGGCACGAGCGCAAGGTGTTCACGCATCTGGTCGGCGACAAGGCCGGCGATCTCAACGACCTCTTGACCCACGGCGGCTTCCGGCGCAGCCAGTCGATCGCCTACCGTCCGGCCTGCGACCAGTGCCGCGCCTGCGTCTCGGTGCGGGTGGTCGCCAATGAATTCCGTCCCTCGCGCAATTTCCGCAAGGTGCTCGCCCGCAACGCCGACATCGTCGGCGAACAGCGCAGCGCGGTGCCGACCTCCGAGCAATATTCGATCTTCCGCGCCTATCTCGACGCCCGGCACCGCCATGGCGGCATGGCCGACATGACGGTGCTGGATTACGCGATGATGGTGGAGGACAGCCACGTCGAGACCCGCATCATCGAATATCGCCGCCGCGGTATCGACAGCGGCATCACCGGCCGCGGCGACGAGCTGGTGGCGGTGGCGCTGACCGACGTGCTCAGCGACGGGCTGTCGATGGTCTATTCGTTTTTCGAACCCTCGCAGGTCAGCCGCTCGCTCGGCACCTTCATGATCCTCGACCACATCGCCCGCGCCCGCCGGCAGGGACTGCCCTACGTCTATCTCGGCTACTGGATCGAGGGCTCCAAGAAGATGGACTACAAGGGCCGCTATCTGCCGCAGCAGCGGCTGGCGCCGTCCGGCTGGCTTCGCGTCGACGCCTGCGGCGACGTGGCCTCCGAGCCGCAGGATTGAGGGGCGAGGAGCGAACAGCCCAATCGGGAAACTGCTATTCGCCACTCGCTATTCGTTTCTTCATCCGAGCACGTAGTCCCACACCAGCTTGGCATTCAGCGCGATGATCAGCGCCGCCGTGACGGTGGCCAGCGCAGTCAGCCAGCGCGGGGCGATGAACGGCCCCATCTTGGCGCGGCTGGCTGTGAACAGCACCAGTGGCACCACGGCAAACGGCAGTTGCAGGCTGAGGATCACCTGGCTCAGGATCAGGAGTTGCCCGGTCGCCTTGCCGCCGGCCCAGATCGTCACGACCACCGCCGGCACGATCGCGATCATCCGCGTCACCAGCCGCCGCAGCCACGGCGCAATCCGCCAGTTGAGAAACCCCTCCATCACGATCTGGCCAGACAGCGTCGCGGTGATCGTCGAGTTCAGGCCGCAGCACAACAGCGCGATCGCAAACAGCGTCGGCGCCAGGGTCGAGCCCAAGAGCGGGGCCAGGAAGGCATGCGCCTGATCGAGCTCGGCGATGTCGGTCTTGCCGGTGCGATGAAACGTCGCCGCCGCCAGGATCAGGATCGAGGCGTTGATCACGAAGGCAAAACACAGCGCGATGGTGGAATCGAGGGTCGAGAGCGCGATGGCTTCGTGCTTCTCGTCCGCCGTGTCGCCATAGCCGCGGGTCTGCACCAGGCCGGAATGCAGATAGAGGTTATGCGGCATCACGGTGGCGCCGAGGATGCCGAGCGCGAGATACAGCATCTGGGGATTGGCCAGGAGATCCCTGCCCGGCACGAAGCCGCCGATCACCGCGCCCCAGTCGGGATCGGCGAGCGCGATCTGCACCGCGAAGCAGGCCGCGATCACGCCCAGCATGGTCACCACGAACGCCTCGATCCAGCGAAAGCCGAAGGCCTGCAGGGCCAGGATCAGGAAGACGTCGAGCGCGGTGATGACGACGCCGATGGCGAGCGGGATGTGGAACAAGAGATTGAGGCCGATCGCGGTGCCGATCACTTCCGCAAGGTCGGTCGCCGTGATCGCGACTTCCGCCGACAACCATAGCGGCCAGACCATGTAGCGCGGATAGGAATCGCGGCAGGCCTGCGCGAGGTCGCGGCCCGCACCGACGCCGAGCCGCGTGCACAGGGATTGCAGCACGATCGCCATCACATTGGAGAGCAGCGCGACAGTCAGCAGCGCATAGCCGAATTTGGCACCGCCAGCGAGCGAAGTCGCCCAATTGCCGGGATCCATATAGCCGACCGCGACGAGGTAGCCGGGGCCGAGAAAGGCCAAGAGCTTGCGCCCGAACGAGCCGCCCCGGTCGGTGCGGACCGACGCGAACATGTCGGCGAGCGACGGTTCGCCCCGCGCCCGGCGCCAACCGGCGGGGAGCGTCAGCGGCGCCGAGGTTATTTTCCGTCCGGTTTCGGCAGACAAATTGGCAGATTTGGCATCCATGCTATACCATGTACCATAATCCTCTTTAATGCAACTCATTTGCAACTGCATCTAGCGCCGCCGCGGAAGCAATCAGCCCTCCGCCGTCGCCCGCCGCGCCGCACAAACCAGCTGCTCCGTATGCCAAGCCGCACAGTGCCGATCGAGATCGCACCGGTTCCGATCGGGCGACGCGGCGCCGCCGTTTGTCCGGATGACCAACTGGCCGGCGATGCATTTGGTCGTAACCGTCCTTTCACCTGTCCCGACGCCTCGGGTCTGCGCCGGTTAATGAAAAATTAGCATTAACCCTGACTTGATGTGGCGCGGCGGGCAGACACCGACTCGCCTCGCCGCCGTGCCCCGCCTACGGCGGCTGGTATCCGCGTGAGAGAATTGCGTTCCCGCGCTTTGATGCACATGACGCTGCGCGATCTTGGGGAGTCCAGCCATGTCTTCGAATCACCTCGGCCTGCGGCCCATTTCGGCGGCGGCGCTATCGTGCAAGATCTGCGCGGGTCCCTCGGCGCTCTATGGCGTCGTCGACATCAATCGGCCCTGTGAAATTGCGGGCGGGGTGCAACCGCCGCTCTCAGGCGTGCCGATTTACTATCGCCGCTGCGCGGCTTGCGGCTTTCTCTTCACCGACGCCTTCGACGACTGGAGCGAGGAACAGTTCAAGACGCATATCTACAACGATGGCTACGGTGTGTTCGATCCAGACTATCAGACCAGGCGACCCAACAACAACGCACTTACCGTCAGCGGACTTTGGGGGCAGCACAAGGCTGGCATGCGGGTGCTCGATTTCGGTGGCGGCAACGACATGTTTTGTGCGGCGCTTCGCGCCACCGGCTTTCTGGAAGCGGTGACCTACGATCCCATGGTGCCGGAATTTGCCCGCCGCCCGCACGGCAAATTCGATCTGGTGACGTGTTTCGAGACGCTCGAGCACCTCCCCGATCCCCTCACCGGCATTGCCCGGATGGTCGACTGCATCGCCGAACCCGGCGCGGTGTTTTATTCGACGCTCACGCAGCCTGTGGATTTCGACAGATACGGCGTATCCTGGTGGTATGTCGGGCCGCGCAACGGTCACATCTCGATCTTCACCAAGCAGGCACTCGAACTGGCCTGGGCTCGTCATGGCTTCAGGACCTTCGCGCTGAACGAAGGCACCCATCTGGCGTTTCGGACGCTGCCGAAGAGCTGGGGACTGGTGACGCTGCAGGGATAGAGAATATCTCTCGGCACCGCTTGAGCTTTCTCCATGCACCGACCGCGGGACGCTCAAGAGGCGGCTTCCGGTCCAGCACTCCAAGCGCAAATCAGCCCTGGACACGCTTGCTCCGGCATGTGCCGCGGCGAGACCGATTGGCTGCTCTTGTGTTCGCCGCGGATGTGCCGTCGGCGCGCGATAGCCGGCTGATCAGAAATCGGGTGGGTTGTGGGCGGCCAAGCTCCCATGTTGCGGATGGCAACGCACAGGAAGTTCCCATGACGGACCGCAACGACCATCATCTCCCGCCGACCTTCAATCGCCTCGCCTGGTCCAACCTCGCCGCGCAATCGGCGGAGCAGATCGCGCTGGCCGCGGCTCCGATCGTCGCCGTGCTATCGCTTGGCGTCGGCGAAGGCCAGACCGGGCTGTTGCAGACCGCGCTGACGGCTCCCTTCATCCTGTTCGCGATCCCGGCTGGCCTGCTCACCGACCGCATCTCCCGGCGCGTTCTGATGGCGGCCGCTGAAGCCCTGCGCGCCGTGGCGCTCATAGCGATTCTGCTGCTGATCTGGTTCGGCGCCCTCACGCTGCCGGCGCTCGCCGTGCTCGGCTTTCTCGCGGTGTGCGGAACGGTCGCCTATAGCGTGGCGGCACCGGCATTGGTGCCGTCGCTGGTGTCGCCGGAGGCGTTGCCGGCGGCGAACGCGCGGATCGAGCTGGCGCGCACCATTGCGTTCGCC
>NZ_JBAURI010000672.1:0-1608 GCF_049581145.1 Bradyrhizobium sp. | reverse complement strand
CAAACCACCAGCGCATCCCACTTGAATATCGCTTGCTTGAAACGACTCGCGCATACGCTGCCCAGGCATCGAATCTTCCGGGTGAGAGAGAGCAGGCCCGGGAACGCCATGCCCGCTATTTCCTCCGTTTGTTGGAAAACCAGGATTGGGAGACCTACAATCCCGCAGTAGAACGCGTAACAATGCGCGGCTATCTGGACGAGGTTCGTGCGGCACTCGACTGGGCTTTCTCGGCCAATCCAAGCCTCGGCACGAGACTGGTTCTTGCGGCAGAACGTATGTGGCTCGAACTCACGTCGCTGGCTCAAGGCGTCTCTCACCTGACCATGGCATTGCGTTTCGTCGACCTCAACCCGCACGAGGACGCCACGATGAGATGCCGCATTCTGGTATCGCTGGCGTCGGCGCAGGTGTACATCCCTGGGCGGCAAGACACGAGCCTATACGAGCATGCTTGGCAAGCGGCCCAAGTTGCCGGCAATGACTTCCTCGAACTCAGAGCTCTCTACGGAATCATTCAAGCCCGGCTTCTCACGAGAGTCACAGCCTCATATCATATCGATGCATTCGCTGCTGTATGCGAACGATCGAACGATCCCGTCGCGCGAAAATTCTTGTTGCGATGGTCTGCGTTCAACGATGCCGAACTGTCCGAGATCAAATCCGCGGTTGCCAAGTTCGAGGCGTTCTTGAAAGATGAGCAGCCGATTTCGAAAGTTACATCGCTGTATTTCGGCGGTATCGACTCCACAATTTCATGCAAGGTCGGACTGGCCCAAGCCAAGCACTATTTGGGTTACTCCGACCAGGCCAGGTCGCTGCTAGACTCCACGGTCGCCGAGGCAGAGAACCTGGGTCATGCTACGACCCTTTATTTCGTGCTTGCCCAGGGAGCGACCTGGGTCAACCTTTCCTACGGAGACTTTCAACGCGTCAATGCGTATCTTCGCAAGTTGGAAGATGTGGTGGCACTCTATCGCCCGTGGCGCGTCGTCGTTGACTGCTTCAGGGCGCTTTTGCTCCGGGACGAATCCGGTAATTTCAGCGAAGCTGAACGGCTTCTGGTTCAAAGTCTGCAGGAGCCATTCATCTTGAAGACCGGCACGCTCCATCCGATCTTGTGGATCGAGCTAGCGGATACGCGTCGGATGCTCGGCGATCTCGACGGCGCTAGAGCCGCGGCCAAGCGGGCGATGTCGCAATGTCTCGGCGATGGCGATGCCCGCCTCATCGGTAAGCACAACTCGGTTCTCGGAAAAATTCTCATGGCGCGCAATCGCGCAGGCGACCTCGACAAAGCGAGGGCTCTGTTTGCCAACGCAATCGAATTGACCCGCGCCCGGGACATCTATCTGCTGGAGTGTGAAGCTGCCGTCGGTCTTGCCGAGCTGGAGCTGCAGGCCGGCCGTCGAGGCCAAGCGCGTACCATGCTCACTCGGTTGCTTGCGCGCCGTGGTGACCGGGAGCGTGTCCCCGGCCTTGCTCAGGCGCAGAGGCTGCTCAACGCGTCCGAGGTGGATGGCTGATCGTCTTGGTCCGGCAAGCGTCGCGATCGAACAGGCCGCGCAGACGCGGGCGAAGCGATTGCAAAACCGAAAAACGTCCCGG
>NZ_JBAURI010000671.1:0-10252 GCF_049581145.1 Bradyrhizobium sp. | reverse complement strand
TCGGACATCTCATCGCGCGCCATCTTCTTGTCGGCGCAGTACTCGTCCTCGGCCTTCTTCTTCTCCTCGTCGTCCAGGTCCTCGTCGAGCGAGATGTGACCGGTGGAGGTGGGCATTTCGCCCAATGCACTATCCAGAGCCATCGCAATCGCGCGTTTGTCCTCGGCACTGACGGACTTGAGGAACGGAGCAATCGCTTTGGCGACAGCGGCCGAAACAGCGGTCTCACTCATTTTCCGTAAACTCCTCGGTAATTCGTCCGCCACCAATACATCCGGGCCGGCTCGCCCCTCGATGACCAGCGCCACGTGATTGCCCGCGATCTGCGTCATCACGCCATCGTAGGGCAAACCCTCGTAAATGCCGGGCGTCATCAGCGCCACATACCGATAGGCGCTCGACAGTTCGCGCTTGATGTCGCGCTCGACCAGATCGATCGCTTCCTGCGTCCATAGCGCAAGCGAATTTTTCAAATAGGGCGCTTCGAATCGCGCCTGCGAACCGGTCGTACCGACGACCAAATCCTGCCGCGGCGCCTTGGCCGAGACCGGTACATGGCGGATCAGGATCGGGATGCTGTTGAAGGTCGAGGCGGCTTTGTCCAGCTCCCGAGGATCGCGCAGCAGACGATAGGTCTTGAGCGGATCGAGCCCCAGGGCCTGCCAGTTCGGGATCTCGCCACCCTTGTAGGGGCAGATATTGGCCTTGGTGATGGCGGAGGACTCGACATGCAGGCGCCGGTCGAAATCCTTCGATCGTACCGAATTCGCCGCCGTCGTCGAAACTGCCATCCAAAGTGCGCGCCTTGAGTGCTGCTTATGTCATATCGGCGTGGGAACGCTATGCGCATCGGCGGGGTAAGTCAAATTATGTGAGCCACGTCAACGTTTTGGACGAGCGCTTTGCGCACAATGGCCTCGTCGAAACGATCTACCGAACTTTGCAGTAAGGATGACCCGCATGAACACGATGCACCCGGCCGTACGTAGCGCGATTTGTGAACGTATCAACGACTTAATGAATTACATGTGCCACGTGGAACTGTTCCCGGCGCAGTTGCATTCGGATCAGTCGATTGCCACCGAGCTGAGCCACGCAAAGCAGCAGATTGCCGAGCTGCGCGCGCAGTTCGTCGCGAGCACCATGTCATGATTACCCTCATGGAGACTTACAACGCCGACACCGGCAAGTACGCAATCAGCGGCCGCTTTGCGCTGCTGTCACGCGCGCTGAGGGAGATGGACGCGTACCGGGCGAAATTCGCCGATGCGCAGCTCACGTTGAGCGGTGGCGGGCCGAACGACTATCACCATGTCCAGGGTGAGCGCGCGCCGATGTTCGGGGTGTCAAAATGAGCGACCCCATTACCAATCAGCTCGAGCGCATGTGGGGGAAATGGGATGCGCTCTCGACCCGCACGCAGCAGCACATGATCCGGATTCATGGCTCGGTGTTTGCCGCCGCGTTCAGTCTTTTTGGGCTGGCACGCTAGCCGCGCGGGTCTTCTCGTCGGCGGTGCCGACCGCGACGCCCTCGCGGTATCTGGCATCCGCGCGTGAGCCGGCGAGCGAATTGGTGAGCTGATGCACCACTTCGAGCTTGCGGCCATTGCGCCAGGAGCTTAACCAGGCACCGGCTGCGGCGAGACCGGACAGCAATACGCCTAAGCCGGTCAGAATGGCGGATACATCGGGGGTGCTCATGGCCACATCTTGGAACCGATTCTAGCGCGAGAGGCCCGGAATAATCGAACGGCTGGTGCAGCGACAGCTGATGGCGGTGCCGGGCCAGACGTAGGCGCCATCGACGCTGGAGTACATGCCCTCGCGGATCTTGTAGCGCTTTTTCTGCGCGCCCCACTTGACGTGCTCAGGTCTGGGCTCTTTGCCGCCGCCGCTGTGCATCCAAATGGCCTCATCGATTCCCAGTTCGCTGCGGCGCGCTTCCTCCATGACGGCCTTCGCCTTGTTGTTCTGATCGCGCGCAATGAGAGCCGCACGCCTCCAGCTAAGGTCGTACTTCTCGCGAATCCCCTGCGCGAGCTGCGATTGTTTGGCGCCTTTCATCACCGATTGCCACACCTGCGACTGCACGTCGGTCAGGAATTTCTGCGGGATCGATCTGATCAGATTGACGTTTTCCGAAACGACAGCGCGATACGCCTGCACCATCGCCGCCGTGGGCCGAAACTTGACCGTGAAGCCCGCGTCCTTGAGCGCTGCCATGAATGCGGTGTCGAGATTTCTCCTCGAGCGCTTGGCGAACATCTTGGCGATCTCATCCGAGGCGTCGTTCAGATTGCGCGTCCAGCGTCGGCCCCACTTGTTCATCGCGTGGGTGAGCTCGACAATCGGATCGCTGTCGCGCGCAAATCCGATCTGCGCATCCTCGGGGTAGGCCGCCTTGATGTGCAGCAGCATCGACTCGGCCATGGCCTTGATCAGGGCCTGGAGCTTCTCGCGGTACCACTTCTCGAGGCCTGCGTTGCTGCGCAGGGCGCGCAGGGTGATCTCGTTCGCATTCACTCCAGCAGCTCGCAGAAATCCAACGCAATGCTCTCATCGACGTAACTGTAGACACGTTTCCCATCGCGCCCCATGTGAGGATCAATCACCTGTGGCCAGTCGCGGCGCTTGTCGAGCAGCACGCAGTGCGCGCCGGCCATGTCGTTGAGCGAGGGCACCGAGACGATATAGAGGCGGTTCGGCTCCAGGTGTTCACCGAAGCCACCGATGCGAATGCAGGGGCGCAGCCACACACCTTGGCCGACCAAGTAGACGCCGAAGTCTTGAATGGAGAACTCGGCCTCGAGCGGCCAGCCCATCTCGTGCACGTCGATACCGATCGCCATCGCGATGCAGCTGGCGACGCAGCACCTATCGGTCGGCTGCTGCTGCGGGTTGATTGGATTTGCCAGGGGCATTGTTGCCGAGCAGCTTCTTGATCAGGTCCGCGTCTTGCGGCGCGTCGGGATGGTCGCCGTCCTCCAGGCCCGGAGGCTCTGGAAGTTCATCGCTCAGGTTCACGTAGCCCGAATCCGTATCCTGCTGCAAGCGCTCGCGCTCCTCTTCGGGAGCGATCACACCGGCGTTGATGTAGGCAATCCCAGCATCCGAGGCGGACTTACGGACTCGAGCCGCAGCCTCGCCGTCCAGTTCCTTGAGCGGCACGAACTCGAAGGTGATGTCCTCATCGATATTGCCCCACTTGTTCAACTGGATCAGGTTGAGCACCGAGCGCAGATGACGTCGATAGAAGGATTCCTGCAATGCGTGGATATGATCGTCGAACACGTCAAGCTCGCCTTCGCTCGAAGCATTGAGCCCGGATGGGGAGATGCCAAAGTATTTCACCAGCGGAATTTTGGTCGGGAACGCCATGTGCTCCTGCGCCTGGGCTTGCAGCTCGGACAATCCTGACAAGGGGACGGCGACCTGGTCGAGTTCCTCCAACTCCTTGTCGGTCATGAAGATGCCCTGGTTGTCGCGGTTGGTGACGAATACCTCTATTCGTTTATCGAACTGCGCCAGGTCTTCCGGTCCACTTGAGCGGCCGCTTTGCAGTATGGCGTCCATGCGCGTCTTCAGCACAATGATCGAGAAGTTGCTGATCAGGCGATTGACGCTGGACACCGTATGCAGCCAGCGATTCACGTAGGGCTCGATCAACTGCGAGAGCGAGATGCCGCCGAAGTTGTAGGAGGGCTTGATCAGATCCGGCACCTCGTGCGAGATGAAAGTGATCAGGCGCGTGAAGTCGGTCTGCACCCCGAGCAGCATCCACTTGGTCGGATGATAAAAGTCCGGCCGGGTCGGATCATTCGCGTTCCACGTGACCGGCGTACACCAGATCGGCTCGACCAGGCGAAAGCCCTTGAGCGAATCGCGTGCGATGGTGTTGGCGTCATACACCAGCGGCTCATCGTGATTTTCGTGGCCGTCCAGATCGATGAAGACGTGCGCCAGGCCAAAGAGCGCCTCCTTCACCGATGCGCGATAGAACAAATCCCTGATTTGAAAGCGCTCGAACTCATCCTCGATGTCTGCAATACGATCGGACTTGTCGCCCTCGCCGCTGGATTTGAAGACGATCCACTTGCGTGTCATCTCCTCGGCAATGGTCTCAGCCGGCGCGCGATACTCGGGGCGCTGGGCGAGTTCCGACAGATACGGATAGCCCGGCCAGTACAGGCCGCAATCCCGACCGCTGCCTAAATTGCTCGCCCAGTTGTTGAGCGGAAAGGTCTGTCCGCCATCGTCCATCGCCATCTCAGGTGGTTTGACGCTGGGAGGCAACTGCGGCATCTCCAGCTTGCGGCGCTTGGGGCCGAAGCCGTCCACCTCGATCTGCTTGGCGCGCGCTCGAATGCGTGAGCCATCGATGTGAAAACCGTCGTATTGGCTTTCGGCAGGCGTCGCAGCTGGGATCTGGAGCCAGCGGCGCAACCAGGCTTTTAAGCGTTTGATCATGCCAGCGACTGTGGGATCTGAAACAGCATCGTGCCCACACGCGTGCTGCCGTCCGAGAAGCTCACTGTGGCGCTGACAGGATAGTCGGTGCCCGCGCTTGCATCTGCGGTATCGATAAGCACCGGTGTGCTCGTTGCGGTAATGGCGCCGAATGTCGCGGCGATGCCGAAGGCAGCCGACCACTGCGCCGATGCGACAGAGGATAGCAGCGAGGTAGTGTCCACATCTTCGCACGTCCAGATAGCAGAGCCGTCGATGACAGTCAGTCCCAACACAATCGGCCAGGTCGGTTCAGTATCAGCGCTCTCGCCCGCCTGGGTGCATCGATACTGATAGCCGTTGGGTGAGGAGGGGCGCACCGGCGGGGAATAGGTTTGCATGTGGGCGCCCGGCTGCCAGAAGTTGCTGAGATAGGCAGTCCAGTCGAAGGCATAGGGCTCGTTGATGCCGATCGGAACCGGGAACGCGCCGAAGGGCTGCGGATAGAACTCATAGCCGTTGGCGGATGGGCCGGGGACGACGTTGGGCGTCGGCACGAGCAGTGTGAGGCCGTAGAAGCCTGCGAGTGTGAGGCCGCCGCGAGCTAGCATTTCACCGATGCCGGTGAGAGTGCCTGAGCCGCCGAATGTGAGTCCGCCGCTGGCGTTCATCAGAAATTACTGCAGAACACGAACATTGTACGTTTGCGCCGCAGGCGTGCCGGCTACTACGGCACAAACTTCAGCGGTCACAGTATTGGATGAGCTGATCCAAGCCTTTTCTTGATATGCACCGCCCGGATCACTGCCGCCAGCGCCACTCATGACGGCTGACATGCCGGTAGTCGCTCCGGTGATAGATACAGTTGTTGAACTACATGCACCGGCGATTAGCGCACTGCCGCCGAGGCTGCCGGTAGTGCCGGACAGATCCTTCAAAGTCGTGAAAACACCCCAGTAGCACGCACCGTTGTTGTTGTAAGCGCGTATCTGCACGTTGGTGTTGGCCGGAATAGCGTAACTATTGGCGCTCGCGCCAGCCTGTACGATGTTCTGCGGGCCGGTTGTGGTGCATGTGCCATCACTACTGCCAAGCGTGCCGCCGATGAGTGTCCAGGTATTGGCCGGTTGCGGGTTGCTGAAATCCAGCGTAATGCCGACCCACTGAGCATTGATGGTGGGTAGTGTGCAGCTGTCATTGCCAGCGTTCGTGTGCGCGTAACTCGGATGGTAGGCGTCGTAGCATTGACCGGACGCCGCGCTGATCTGATCCACTAGATTTTGAAACGGGTGTTGGATGAATAGCGCGTTGCTGGTGTTGGTCTCGTAGATGTCCGGCTGATATGCGCCGTCGAAGTAGCATGCCAGGCTCGGCAACAGCGGAGTCACGAAGCCGCTGCCAGGCGCATTATTGGTGGCTGAGATAATCGAACAGCCTAATCCGGTGTTGTAGCCACTGTTATTAACCGCGCCGAATTCAAAACGTGCACCCTCCAAAATATTCTGCTGTGTGGTGTAGTCGAATCCAAAATCGGGGGAGGCTCCATTTGGCAAGTCAAATTCGTTGCGATAGGACGTTGACCCACCCGCGACAGTGCGCACAGACAGTGTGCGGATTGCCCCATCCGTGCTATTGCCGCCCGTGATCGATCCGTCATTAGGGACTAGACCGCCTTTGAAGTGCTGGCCGAAGGCGCCCTGAATATGGATAGCTACTGTCTGTTGTCCTTCGATGTCGATGCCGGTGTAATCGCTCGGCTGGATGGTGGACGTGTCGAGCGCATCGACTTCGATTCCCGGGAAACCGCCGGCCAAGATGTTCGCAAACGCGCTTACAGTATTGGCATTGGTGATCGCCGCAGCGCCGACGTAGTTTCCGATGCCCAGGCCATTGCTGGTACAGCCGGTCGGGTTGATGGCAGTCACAAAATAGATTTGATTGAATCGATAATCGTTGGCATTAGTGTCGAACGCGACCGGTTCGCCGACCGCGAATTTAGTGGAATCCGTAACGCTGATGCACGAATGCCCGCTGATCTCGGAAGCTGATTGTTTGGTGCCACCGTAGACCAAAACGCCGCCGCTGTTGGATTGCACCTTGTCGAACGTCAGCGCGTTGATCTTACTGGCGTTATAAGCCTCGATGAGGATATTGCGTGTGTTGTACGCATTGGACGGCGGTGCCTGCGTCGAAAGATTCAGAATCTGAAGATTGCCCGGTACCCACGCGCTGCCAGCCGAGGACACAAACGCGGCTTGACCGCCAGGAGCGGATTGCGTGCCGCTGGCGCCATTGCCGACCGATTGCACGTTGCGAATTCGGCCGCCGTCGAAATTCTCGTCCCATAGGCCATACTGGCCGTTGTTCATCAGGAACAAATTTTCGAATACGCAACCGGCACAACCGCCGTTGTATGCCGCACCTATATCGATGCCGTAGGTGAAACTGGTTGAGGTCGTGGACCCGCCAATGGTCATGTTCATGATGCCCGCGCCCACAAGCATGCTCTGCAGGAATGCGGTCTGCGTCTGTGCTGAACCGAGCGCAGTTGTGTTGTAGGCGAAGGCCGGGAACGTATTGTTTCCGGTCAACACTGTACCGACCGGATTCACGGTGCCAGGGGCGGGGGTCATGCCGTAACCGGTGCCGCTGTAGATCACGCCGTTGCACAATGGCAAAGACGCGGTGAGCGCAATTGAAACCGGCGGCAGTAGCACGACACCGCCGCCGGCTGAACAAGCTGCATTAGCCGCCGTGATGATTGCCGCGGTGGTGATTGCCGATCCTGGTGGATAAACGTTCGGAACGTAAAATGTGCTCGCGCTTGGGGGGGGCTCGGCAAACAGATTGTTAACGGGCTGGCCTGAAAAGATGCCGGTGCCATTAAAGGCGAAATTTGTCGTGCCGCCGACTTGCCCCCAAGCGATACTGTTTACGTTGGTTGATCCTCCGCTCTGGCGCGTGACAGACATGATCTGCGAGCCGAAAGCGTAAGCGTCTGTCAGCGTTTGCAAAGACATGTCATAGCGATCAAAGACCATGCCCCACAGGCCGCCATTGGCGGGTGCGTTCAGGTTTTGGTAGTACACAGACGGCCCGGTATTGGCCGCGGCAGTCATCAGCATGGGTACGGCTGCGGTGTAGGTCTGCTGTGCGCTCCAGGTGTTGGCCGTGCCCAAGATCTGCGAGGCCACGTAGGCATCGATCTGTGCCGGCGTACATTTGGTCGAGACCCCGCCCTGCACGCACACCAGATCCTCGGTGCCGGCGAGTGTGGTGGAGGCGCCCAGTCCCAGCGTGAAGGTGTTGAAGCCCTCGTTGGCGGCGAAGGCGGGCGCTGCGGCAAGCAGTAGCAGCACAGCACGCAACAGTGTTTTCATGGGCTAGCCTGAGTAGAGTTGCGAAGCGCCGGCATCATCGGTCAAGAAAATCGTCTGCGCGTCGTTCGTGAGAAACGTAGTCCCAGGGGGAGGCCCGCTACAGCCCAAATCATTGCAGATCGGCGAGCCCATCAGAGAATTGACGCGCCCTAAGATGCAAGCGAAGACGCAGTAGATCAGGAAGCTCATGAATTGGAGATGACAGCCACTGCATCCCCAGGTTGCACGATGAAGAATTCTGGCACGCCTGCGGCCATGCGATGACTGCTGGTGGTCGCGGTGGGTGTGGTGCTGCCGACCTGCACCGAGCAGGTGGTGTCACAGACGATTTCGATCAGCTGGGTCTGCACGTTGAAGGGATTGGAACGAGCAGAGGAGCCGCCGATCGCCACGGTCTGATGCGTGACTTCGGGGGCGAGCGGCGCCTGGTAAATGCCCGGGTAGTTTTTGAATTCACTGACGTAGAGCGTCGCGGCCTGGCCTAAGCCGCTGAACGTGCACAGCGTGAGAGCGAGAATGAGTTTGCGCATCATGCTGTGATCCTCATAAATCAATCCCCCGTCAACGTGAGCTGCCCGGGTAGGAACGTTGGCGCCACGCCCTGGGAGACTGCCAAGGAAGTATTGAGCGGGAAGTAGATCAGCACCTGTGTCGCCCCCGACATCGCCACCCCGACGCTGAAGTAGGTCTCGGTCTCGGTGTACGAACTGGTGGTCTCGGCCGCAAAGGCGATCTGGGCGGCATTGACCGCCGAGCTGGGCACACCCGTGACCGAATTACCGGCCGTGAACGTCCAGGGACCGGAGCCGCGGGCGATGGCCACTCGAGCATAGCCCGGATAGGCCGCCTCATTGACGTTCTGGGCGCCGTCGCCGGGGCTGGCGGTGTGCAGCGCCAGGTACAGGCTTCCAGGGCTGCCGCCGCCGCTGGAGCCGGCCAGGCCCGCCGTATTGCCCACATTGGCGATGGCGGTGTTCGCCAGCAGCAGCTCCAGGAGCGAGAGCGAGAAGGCGGCGCTGGCGGGCATTTACTTGGGCTTCTCGTCGTACGTCTCGGGCTGCTCGGGCTGCTCGGGCTGCTCGGGCTCGTCTTTCTCCTCCTGCGCCTTGTCGGCTAGCGCGAGCATCCGTTGCTGCCACGCTAACTTGGCCTCAAGAATACGCTGGGCCTCGCTCGAGAGGCGTGGCAGAAGCGGCATGGTGAGATCCCCCTTCACGGGTTTGACATAAAACCTGCCCGATGGTACGCCCGACTAGGTCTGATCCGCCAGCGCGCGCGAGCGGGCCAGATACGCATCGGAGATCTTGAAGGGCATCGAGCGCGGGGCGAAGTAGATGCAAAACGCGTCCGCCAGATTGGGCGAGGCCGAGCCATCGGGGGCTTTCTTGATCAAGAGCTTCCCCGACTTGGCCTTGTCGTACTGCGGCTGCGACAGTTCGATTTTCAGCTGCGCGAGTTCGGGCAGCTTCGAGTCAATCGAGATGATGTCATCAGGATCGAATTTCATTGCCTTGCGCGCGCGGTAGGTCGCCTGGGCGCGCTGACGCAATGACCACCAAACCTGCGCCTTGCGGTTCTCGAAGAAGTCCTCGTTGCGCCGGCCTTCGACCATCTCCTGTTTCGGGAATAGCACGGCAGCGGATCCGCGGTGCGCATGCGCGTGGATGGTGTGCCGCCTCGCCTTGCGCCGCTCCTCGTTGAGCACCCGCGCATCGCCTTCCACGCCCGCGCCCAGACCGTCTGCGTCGTAACTGAATTCGCGCGCGTTGATGTCATCGAGCAAGCCGAAGACTTTTTGCACGCTGGCGAAGATATCCCCGGTCGCCTGCCCCGACCAGCTCTTGGCCATTGTCACCAGATTGCCGCAGCCGCCCACGAATGCGTTCTTGTCCGCGCCCTTGTCCGCCACATCGAACGCGCCGCGCCGCTCGCCGGTCATGTCCAGCTGCAGGTGAATGTGAGCATCGACCATCGCTTCCACGTACTCGGCCGGAATGACGACTCCCTCCACCGAGGCCTGGTAGTTGCGATCCACCTCCTGCGCGGTGATGACCGGGCCCCAGGTCTCCAGATACTTCTCGTACCAGGCCATGTCTTTGCGCGGATCGTGCTGCCACGCAAAGATGAACTTGCGCACCTTCGGATCATGGGCCCTCTGGGCAAAGCTATTGTCCATGCCATGCACCGAGGACAGATCAAGTCGGCACATGGTGTTGTTGGCCAGTGCCGCATCGACGACTAAGCCATGCTCGAGCCACGCCGTTTCATCCACACCGTAGAGCGCAGTGCGCCCGCCGCGGCCGATGTTGTCGCCGATCTCCCCGATGATAGAGCTGCGTGTGGCCGGGAAATAGACCTTACGCTCTTGTGCGTGGAGTTTCTGCGAATAGCCGGCCCTGGCGAAATCAGGCATCCATTCCAGAT
>NZ_JBAURI010000670.1:0-11242 GCF_049581145.1 Bradyrhizobium sp. | reverse complement strand
GAGCAACCCATGACGGTAAAGAACATGGCGGTAAAGAACATGGCGGCCAAGAAAAAGAAGACGGCGCGCGGGCGAAAGCAGGACCGGGCGCGGGTCGCCGGCGGGCAGGACTACGAAGTCCGTTATGAGGCGAAGAAGACCGGCCGCTCGGCATCGGCCGTGAAGCAGGCGGTCAAGAAGGTCGGCAATGCGCGCAAGCGGGTCGAGAGGCGCCTCGGACGCTAGGTCGTGGTCGTGCGGCCGGCGCAGAGACTCGGCGCCGGCCCGTCTATTCAGGCGGACATTCGGGGCAGGTGTCTCCGATCGACTCGAGAACCTCGGCGAGCGCCACGGCCGCCGCCTGCGGCGACATGCCGGGCGGCGGATCCTGGCGCGCGATGTCGAAGGCGCGCTCATGGGCGTGCGGATCGGCGCGGTCCTGCTGCCAGCCGTGCTCCTCGCATTCACGGATGGCGCCGGCTTCGTTCAGCACTGAGATCGCCCATCCGCGCAGTGTCCGGATCGCCGGCCTTCGTTCCTTCCGCATCAGCATCGAAGATCGCTCCTTGTCGGAGACGAATCCATGAGATCGCCTCTCGTTCCGGCGCTGCTAGCACAGGGCAGGGATTCGAAATCGGGGTGGCTGCCGCGGGGATCCCCCTTCTCGCGACGATCTTCGCGTTTTTGGAAGAAATATGCCGGCGAAACCTTCAACGAACGGCAGCGCGCCATGATCGAGCGCCTATGCAACGGCTTCGAAGGCAAGCTCACCTCATCCAAATGGGCGACGCTCGCCAGAACCTCTCGAGATACGGCGCTGCGCGACCTTGAAGATCTGGTTTCGAAGGGCATCCTCGGGAAGGACGCTGCCGGCGGCCGCAGCACGAGCTATTCGCTGGTCGAGGCAGACATTGGCTCGTCATGCGGTATTTCCATCAAGACCGAGCGGCCTGTCGGTTTTTCGATCATTGACATGCCGGCTAGCGACCTCTGGAGATCTACGACTTCGTGGTGCTACGCGGCGATAACCCGAAGGACGCGCGACCTTCCTTCAAGGGTTCTCGACCTCCTCGCCGCACGCATCGAGAGCGTTCAGACCGAGTGAGCGGCGTTGCCGTCAAGGTGTCCGTATCAGGCTCACGCTCTCCTCAGCCCCCGCTGCGCAGGGCGTGAGATCAAGCGCACGTAGGCCATTCGAAGCCCAAATCCAATCCGTCAGCCGCGGATAGTCATCGTAAGCGGTGCGTTCAAAAGCAAATCCCAGAACTTGATCATTTTCGTCGAGAAGTGCGCAGCCACTGTCCCCTTCATCCGTATCGGGGTCGGTTTGGATCTTCAGTTGCATGTTAGGGCGAGCGCGGAGAAGTCCATTGTCGGTCCCGAATATCCGTGTTTCACAGTTTTGGTTTGTTGCACCATCGAAGTGGACACGATCGGCCTTCGCAGGCTCCCGGTCCTGACGAACTCCCTTGAGTCCAGCCAGGGACGAAGGCAATCTGGATTCAGGCAATGGGATGAACACGAGATCCTGAACCGGACAGGCGTTTTTTACCGCACTTGATTGTCCACCAACCCAAACTTTCGTGCCCACGGGCCCGGTGCCGTGAAAGCATCCCGTCACGCCGAATTCGCCGTGCTGGTCTCGGCAGAGTACACCTGCGGTGGAAACCGACCCCTGTTCGGCTGTCGTTCGCGTGTCCTCGGCCGTTATTTTTACGTGAGGCGAGGGTACGCAGAGTGGGATCATCCGCGGCCTCCGCGTCAGCACGATCTCCGGCTGTGAGATTGCGAACACCTCAAAAAGTGCCTGCCAGCGCCCCTTCAGAACCTCACCAAGCGCGATCGCCTCCGGGGTTCCATCTTGCGGATCGACGGCGTTCGACATTCCCTTTTCGATGGCCCACAGCGCAATGTGCAATTCGTCCGAAATGATGCGACTTTGACCCACGCTTTGGAGCTTCGGAGACATCAACATCAGGGTCGGCGGCTGTTTGGCGTTCCTTGGCATCACCACAAAACGATCAGTTTCGCCTGCCTTGCCAGTAAGTCGTAGTGCCTCCGCCGTCGCCTCCAGGGTCAGCCTGTCGAGCGCGGCCAGCGTCTTGCGTTCGTCGCCGCCGAGAGCTTCGTTGACCCGCTGCCCTGTTTCAGTACGAAATATCCGAACCAGCGGATCGAGAAGGACTGTTGGATCCCCCGGACCCGGTTCGAGAGGCCACGGTGAGCGCCAATCCGGGCTGGCACCCCCGTCAATCCGTTCGCGAAACCCATAAGAGGCCCCAAGCGGTTGCCAGCCCTTGAAGGCGATATCCAAAACATCGGCGAGACCGGGACCTTTTGTTGCCATTGCTCGGCTCCGAACACAAATTCCTTCGAAAACGACAGGCCCAGGCTTGCAGCCACGCGATTCATCTTCCGCGAAGAATCAAGGCTCGGCCAGAAACGGTCGCCTCATCCTTAATCGTCGTAGAGGTTCAGGTCGATAAGCCTGCGGCCCTTGAAACGCTCTCGTTCGGCGGGTCGAACGGCTTGGCCACCTCCCGGAAAGGCGTCTTGCAAATCCGCTCTTGCCTTCTCTTTCAATCGGTTCTTGTCACTTGGGATCAGGTCGGGACTGGTAATCACGCGACGGTTGAAGGCGGCAAGAGCTTCCTCTGCTTCTTTGTGTTTTCCCGAGTTGATGGCGTTGGTGAAGTCGGCATATGAGTCCTGCAGCGCGGGGATCGAACCCCAATCCGGGTTCCTGTTGCTGCTGCGAATGGAAAACACGCAATACGCGGCCTGAAGCGGTTCGCCGTTCTGCAGGAGCTTGCGGTCTTGCGGATCAATCGTCAAATCCGTCGACGCAAGAGTGCCTTTTTTCTTCGCGACCAGGGCGCACAAACGACTTCGATCCAGGGACAAATCGGTATCGATGGCCAGTTCAATCTCTGTGTCGTTTTTCTGGCCCGCAATCATGTCGAGGCCTTCCGTAATCAATGGCATGAAGGCGTCGACCTTTGTCGCGATACTTAGGCCTGCCTTGTCGGACACCTTGGTTACATAGTCGATGAGCGGTGTTATCAGATTGCCAGACTTTACCGAGAAAAGGCCCAATTCAAGCCCAAACGGATCTCCTCGCCAAGGTATTGCTCCCATGATCCGCTTGGAGACAGTGATCACGCGGCCCAAATTGTTGGCATCCATGGTCGCCAGGTTTTGCGGCTTGGTAACCGAAGCCTTTTCGACCCGATTTGCACCTTCTCTCGCCAGCGAAGCAAATGAATAGATCACGCCATCGAAGGTCGTTGCGAAACGGCGCGCTTTTTCCAGCCTCAAGGATTCCACGTAAAGCTCAACGTAGCACTCGTCGGGTGAAACGGGCTTTCCGGCAATGCCGATTCCGGGGTCCGTTAAGTCGTCCAAAAGCGTCCAATCGGTGGGAGGCACCCCTGCGACTTTATTCAACAGATTGTTCAGCCATCCCATGACGTGATTCCTTTCTCTTCGGTTGAGGAAGAATGGCGCGGGCGGCCCGGCGATTGGCGTGACTGGCCCTTTAGGGCTGTGGTTGCCGCGGGCGATTCGCCTGATTGGGAGAGTTCCAGCTCATGATCGCTTCAACGCTGGTGAACAAGATGAGGAATGCGAGCCCGGTTGGATAAGGCCCACGGAGGCTACACAATCGTCCGTTCATTCACGTGTGAGCTGCTTCACACCCTTGCGCTTTTGTGATCGAGCACATGGATGCGTCGGGATTGCTGCTACAGGCGGCTTTTAGCGTCTCCTCGGCAACTCGGCGAGCGCCGGGTCGACTTCGGCGAGCCGATGGAAGGTGCGATGGCCCCGCCGGGTGCCGGCTCCGGCGCCCGGCCCGCGAACAGCCGGGCCTCCAGCTCGGCGTCCGTGGAAGCGGCCGGCGTCCCCGATAACGTCTGGAGTTCCCGGGCTCGTCATGGCGGCAGCTCCGCCGGCGTCGCGCGAGTTCCATTCGGCTTCCGTGGTGATCCAGCCGGCATTGCCGATCGTTTCGTCGCAGCGGCGGCTATGTTCCTCCGTAAGCCCCGGGCCGCCGTCCGCGGCCCCGGCGCGTCCCTTGCGCCGGAGTCGTTCAGGTCGCCGATTGGGACAACTGCAGAAATCGACCCGATGTTCAGTCAGACGCCGATCACCGTCATATTTGCCTGCCGCGAATGCGGAGCGGCGTACGTCGCCAGGCAGGAGCGCTGTGAGGGGAAACGGGCAGGGCGCTTCACCTGCAGCTGCGGGGTTGCGGTTTATGTCTGGTCGAGCATTTATCACTACGCCGATTGGAAACCGCTCTGACCGGCCTGAGGCCAGGAAACAGCCCCCAAACTGGCTCCGGCCGTTGCTTGGCGACTTCGCCGTTTGCGCGCACATGGCGCCGGCCCGGCTTGCTGCTCCGGCGCGTTGCGAAACGCGCGCCTCCATCCTTGGATCGTTTGCATCGCTGGAACGTTTGCGGCTCGAGTGAGTCAATTCTACGCTTCCTGTTGTGCGTCCTTCGATTGTGCCGAGGCGAGGAAGCGAGGTGTCGAGGATGTCGAGCGCGAGTACGATTGCAGACCAGCGGATGCGATGTCCACGCTGCCGTGCCCGTCCGATCGTGCAGAGCAGGATTCAGCTGCGGCCCGGCATCGCCTATCTCACCTTGCGCTGCGTCCTGTGTGGTCTCGTGTACGATGCGAAGGTGCCGTCCGGCCCGGCGATCGGCCCCGAGACTGGCTCAGCCAAGGCAGTCTCCACCGACGCGGCCTCCACGGACTAATCCTTGTTGCTTTGCAGCAATCACCGTATTTGTACGGTGGCCGGTTCCTCAATGCGCTCGCAATCGTCTGCGATCCTTGCAGGATGAGTAGTGCTTTCGATTGTGAAGGTGAGGCGCAGGCGGCACTGAAGAGAGCCGTCAGCGCCACCGAATTGGACGAGCGGCTGCAATGGTTGCGGGTTGCTCTCGCCTGGCATGACCTGGCCGGCAACACCGCGCAACCTGCACGCGCGCACTTGGAGCCATCAGCATGTCCTGTTTGAACCGTCGGCGTCCGATCCCCGTATCTCGATAATGGCGGGACTCTCAGGCCCGTCGATTGCCCCCTGCACCGCGCCGGGGGATAGGCAAGGGATGGACGGGCGATGAGGCGGCAGATCAAGAGAACAGCCGAGACGGACTGCGAGGCTTGCAACGGCACGGGCTTTCCACCCGTAGAGCAACCACCGAAACCCGGCCACAGGATATATCCGGCGCCCTGCAAGAAATGCGGGGGCAAAGGGCGGATCACCGAGGCAGCTGACTGACCCGGCGCGGAAGCGCAAAAGCTTGCCACCATCGCTCGAAAAGCGGGCGCGATATTGTCCATAGCAGCCGAGGGGCACCCGTCGGTCTCGCGAGAGTCGCCGATTCGCCGACGACTCCGTCAGGTCTGAAATCGCCGCCGACGGCATCGTGGCCGAAATGATCGGAGAGAGCGGCGCACCCCGTGCGTCCGTCAGTTGTTCAGCGCGCCTTCGCGAATCCAGGCGCGAATCGTGTCGCGGTCGCAGGTCGAGAGCTTCTTCTTGCCGAGCGGCATGTGGGTCTCGGGCGCGCCGCGCCATTCCAGCAGCCACATCAGGTTGCTGCTGTCGGGATCGCCGGGGATCACCATCTTGCCCGACTTGGTGCCGTGCATGACGCCGTCATAGGTGCTGAGATCGAGCCCGCTCTTCTGGCTACCCTGGCCGCCGGGCGTGTGGCAGCTGTAGCAGTGGCCGGTCAGGATCGGCACCACGTCGTCAGAAAAACTGGTCTTGGCCTGGGCGGCGCAGACCTCATCGGAGGAGCTGATCATCTCCAGGGCAACGCTGCCCCCGACCGCCAGAAAGGTCGCCGCTCCCAGAACCAACAGTCGCCGCCGCATGTGAATGTCCCTCTTTGCTTTCCTGAAAAGCGTTCGTGAGTCTCGCCCAGCCTGGATGACGTGCGGAGCGAAATCAGCCTAGGCGCTACCCATGCGTCCGGCGTTGACCCAAGTCAATATTGCGGCCGCGCGCAGCCGCCGCGATCGGTCCGGTGATGCGCAGCCTGTGCATCGTCTCGGTTTCCTTTCTCGGCTGCTTTTCTTCTTCCTTCTTGGTTTCCCTTCTTGGCTTTCACAGCGATCGCCGGTCGAGAACTCGGTCGAACCAGCTCACAGCGCGACCGGGACCGGTTGCCGCGCCGGATCCGGCGGTGGCTGCCGAAGATTCGTGCAGGCGGTTCCTGCAGCACATGGTCGATTTACCGGCGGTTCTTGACGCAGCTCAATGTGAGGCGTCACGAAATTCATAGATTGCCCATACTATAAAACTGGATGCAGTCGATGGTGGCCATGCGGGGTGATACGTGGAACGTGTTTGAGGCCGATCGCGTGACTGAGCCCGATATCTGGTACGTCTCGTACCGCTCGAACATCAGCCCCAGGCGCGACGACAGCGAGCCTCGGTTCGCGCGCGCGACCCGTAAATTCAGGACGGAAGCCGAAGCCAGGAAGTTTGCCCGCGACATCATCGACAAGGGCTGGAGCGCGATCGCCGGCACCCTGAATCCCCACACGCCGAAGAAGACCGTGTCGTCCACGCGAATCCTGGACTGGATCGCCGGCAAGTTTTGAACGACTATCGAGCGCCTGGCGAAGCAGCGTATGCACACTTGCATGCATTTGGGCGCTTTCCGCTTCGAGGCGTGCTTGCCAAATCAGCCAGGCGTCCGGCGCGGGAGCCCTCGGCCACGCTCCGCGCGTCTGCCTGATGCTCCAGCCCGTCCATCGCCGTCATCGATCTGTCGCACGACTGCTCCAGCCAAGACGATCACCGACGATTACCGACGATTACCGCCAAGACGATTACCGCCAAGACGATCGACTCCAAGACCATCGCCTCCAAGACCATCGCACCGAGACGATCCAGTGCAAGCCGCCTGTTGTTGCGACCATCGATACGACGACGATCAGCGCGCTTTTTGCAGGATGTTGACTGAAATCAATTCGTCTTTGCCAAAGGATGAATATCAATCTAGAGGTGAACGGCAATTCTGCGTTCGTTCCATCGATGGAGATGAGATATGAATCTAAAGGTTTTAGGGGCTGTCGTCGCCGCGTTGACGATGGCTGGAGCATTGACGATCGCCGCTCCTCGATCGGCAAGCGCAAAGCCGGAATTTGCTGCGGCAACCGGCAAGCCCTGCGCTGCCTGTCATGTCAATCCGGCGGGCGGCGGCAAGCTGACGGGAGCCGGCGAGAAATACAAGAAAACCCTGGCAAAATAACGGGCCCTCGCGGCACCCCCGACCGGAATGACGGTCGGCGGCTTGGCTTGTCTTGGCTTGTCCTAGTCTTGTCTTGGTCGGCTTTTCTTGGCTTCTTGCCTTGCCTGCAAATCAGCCCACTCTCAATCAGCAATTCGAAATGCGGGCTCGACCTGGTGCGACGAGTTTTCTTGTCGCGGCCGGCCGAGCCCGGGGTAGGGGCGCCAGGCTTCTCGGGAGAGGTCCTTCAGAGAACGAAGTTCAGCGGAGATCCTTGGCTCGCGAGATGCTGAACCGGTTCAGCCTGGGAGAGGCTCGGTAGAGTGATGGAGCTTTTCTATGCCACGCGCGATGGCCAGTCGCGGCGGATCGCGGAGCGGATCGCGGCGGGCCTCGCCGTTCAGGGAATCCGCGTATTGCCGCAGGATCTGGCGATCGTCTCACCTGGTTTGCCAAGCTTGGCCGCAGTCGAAACCGGCCAGGCGGCAGGCCGGACAAGCCCGGCGGCAGCGCAATTGGTCGTGCTCGTCGCCGCCGTGCGTTACGGTTTGCCGCTGCCGGAAGCCGAGCAGTTCCTGGCCCGCTACCGGAAGCTGAGCAAGCCGCCGCAGCTCGTCCTGTTGTCGGTCAACCTGACGGCGCGGAAACCCGGCAAGGATACCGCCCAGGGCAATGTCTATCTTCGCAAGTCGATCGCCCGGCACAGGCTTGATCCGGTCTTCGCACTGGCCATTGCCGGGCGTCTGGACTATGCCCGCTACGGCTTCTGGGATCGCCAGCTGATTCGCTTCATCATGCGCCTGACTGGCGGGCCGACCGATCCCGCGACCTCGATTGAATACACGCCATGGCCCGTCGTCGATGAGGTGGCGCTCCGAATCGCGGCGCTGCATGGCCGGATTGCGGCGCCTGCCGGCCCAAACGAGAGCACAGCCGCCCTTAATTTCGACTCCGTTGATCCTGGTCAACTCTCGCGCGCGAAGAAGATAATAGGTATGACCGCAATGTGGCGGGGCGGGACAAGATGAATAGATCGTTCGGGAACGAAGCTGTCGGAAGCGTAACATTGGCCGTTCGCGGGCGGTTTGGTCGTCGGCTGTTGGGGATCGCTGCGAGCTTTCTCCTGGTCGCGACCTGTCTTTTGCCGGCTCTTTTACCCCAGGCCGCGCGCGCGCAAGACGCTGCCGCCGATCAGCCCAATCCCGCGCTCAGCAACGAGGCCTGCCTCGGCTGCCATGGCCAGCAGGGATTCGGCCAGCTCGACGCGGCCCATGCGGCCGAACCCGGCAGCCCGCCGAAAGTGCTGACAGATCGTTTTCTGGGCAGCGTGCATGGCCAGCGCCAGTGCGTGGAGTGCCACACCAACATCACCAAGCTGCCGCACGAGAAGGTCACGGTGCAGGTGAGCTGCGTCAATTGCCATCGCGATCTGCTGGAGACCGCGAAGGAAGACAACAAGCCCGACACGATCGCCAAGCTCGGCGGTGTCGTGCAGATGATCGACCGCTACATGAAGTCGATCCACGCGCAGCCGAGCAGTGATGATCAGTCGCACACCAACGCGACCTGCTACAACTGCCATGACGCCCATTACGTGTATCCGAAGGGCAGTCCCAACTTCAACTATTGGCGGCTGAGCCTGCCCTACACCTGCGGCGCCTGCCACACCCAGGAACTGGCGGAGTACAAGACGTCGGTCCACGGCAAGGAAGCGCTGCTCAACGGCAATGCCAAAGCGGCGGTCTGCTCGGACTGCCACACCGGGCACGACATCCAGGACGTCTCGCTGGATTCGACGCAGCTGCAGATCGTCAAGAACTGCGGCAGCTGCCATACCGAACAGTTCAAGTCCTATGTCGGCACCTATCATGGCCAGGTCAACACGCTGGGCTTCACCTTCACGGCCAAATGCTTCAACTGCCACGGCAGCCATACGATCCAGCGCGTCGATAATCCGGCTTCCACGGTATTTCCGGCCAATCGTCTCAAGACCTGCCAGAATTGCCATACCAACGCGACCGCGGGGTTCGTGACCTTCCAGCCGCATGCCAACGACCACGATTTCGCGCGCTATCCCTACACCTGGGTGGCCTCGAAGTTCATGCTGGGGCTGCTTGGCGGCACCTTCCTGTTCTTCTGGACCCATTCCGCGCTCTGGTACTTCCGCGAATTGCGCGACCACCAGCAGAACAAGAGCCGGCCGCATGTCCGCGCCGAAGCTCTGACGGCCAATGGCGGCCAGCCTGTGGTCTATTATCAGCGCTGGCCGGCGATCTGGCGCATCGCCCATCTCGGCTTCGCGCTCACCGTCATCATGCTCGTGTTCACCGGCATGACCCTGTTCTATGCCAATACCGAGTGGGCGCCGGTCATCAGCCATGCGTTCGGTGGCCCGCGCGTGACCGGCGTCGTGCACCGCGTCTTTGCCACGGCGTTTGTCGCGATCTTCTTCTGGCACCTGGCCTATGTGACGCTGCGCATCGGCCGCAACTGGAAGACGTTCCGCTGGTTTGGCCCGGATTCGCTGATCCCGAGCCTGTCCGACCTTTATGATCTGATCGCGATGGGCAAATGGTTCTTCGGGTTCGCGCCGAAGCCGCAGCTCGATCGCTGGACCTATTGGGAAAAGTTCGACTACTGGGCGCCGTTCTGGGGCGTCACCATCATCGGCGTCAGCGGCGCGATGCTGTGGTTCAAGGAGCTCACCGCCACTTACCTGCCGGGCTGGGTGTTCAACGTCGCCACGATCTTCCATGGCGAGGAAGCGGTGCTGGCGGCCGGCTTCCTGTTCACGGTGCACTTCTTCAACAATCACTGGCGACCGGACAAATTCCCGCTCGATATCGTGATGTTCACCGGCAAGATGACGCTGGAGGAGTTCAAGCACGAGCATCACGTGGAATATGATCGCCTGGTCAAAAGCGGCGAGCTGTCGAAATATCTGGTCGATGCGCCCTCGCAGCCACTGACGCGCGCGTCCAAGATCCTCGGCTTCACCCTGATGGCCTGCGGGTTGATCCTGTTGGCGATGGTGGTCAACGGCTTCACCGATCATCTGCTGATGGGGTGATCGCGCCGCGCGCCTATCGCGTGGCCTGCGGCGTCCGCGATCGTCAGATGACGTGATTCGGACGCCGTTTGGTGCCGGCGTCCTGCAAAGTCCGACGCGGGACTTCTGTTCTCTCCCTGAGCGATCTGTTCTGAGGCTGGCGCGGCAGCGGGCAAGCGTTGCGCGCCCGCGCCCCTGTTGCAAAGTCATCAGTAGCAGGGCGAAATTCCGTAAATACCCTGAAAATCTCCAAGTGTTGCTTTTTAGCAATATCGGTGTGGGGCGATATCCGGTTCCCCTAAGGTTGAGGAATTCTTAATGGGACAGTTTGGGCTCGGGGGCCTTTAGATGAGCACGTTGGGCAATTTTGAAGAAACCCTCGCTGGGGAAGTCAATGATCGGCGCGACGGAGGTGGAGCAGCTCCCGTCAAGAAGCTGGTGTCGATTCTGCTGGCGGGGCTGATCGGCTGGGCACCGCTGGGCTTTGTCGAGTCCGCCTCTGCCCTCGAAGTGGGGGCCGTGCAGGGCGGATACGGATCCGGCGGCCAGGGCATCTACGCCGCGCTGCAGGATCTCGACAAGTCGAGCGCCCCGCTCGCGCCGCCGAGCCGCGACGACGATGCATTCTCCGCGCTCGCGGGCTTCGCCAAGACCACGGCCAAGACCACGGCCAAGACCACGACCAAGACCACCGCATCTGCGCAATCGAAGGCGACAGGCGCCTCCGGCCAGAGCGTCATGGCGTCTTCGCAGGACGACGCGGTCTTTGCCGAACTCAGCGACTTCGCCAAGGAATTCGCCAAGCGCGCGGGCACGGCGCAGCCGGTCTCGCATCAGACGCGCATCGAGCTGGCAGATGCCGACAACGCCGTCGATGCGCTGAAGGACTTCCTGAGCAGCAAGCCCAGCTCCGCGCCGCCGCCCGAGGCGCCGGCCAGCACGCCCGTCAAGGC
>NZ_JBAURI010000669.1:0-6568 GCF_049581145.1 Bradyrhizobium sp. | reverse complement strand
GATCGGACAAGACATTCCTCGCGCCGAAGTGGATTCCACGCCGAGCGCGGGCATGTCCCAAGAGCACGACCAGCCGCGCGAGCCACGGTCGCGCGACGGCGCCCGCCGCGGTCGCAAGTCGATTCGTGAGCGCGAACCGCGCCACAGTGGTGAGCGCGAACCGCGCCACAGTGAGCGCGAACCACGTCACGCTGGTGAGCACGAGGCGCGCCCCGCTGGTGAACGCCAGCCGCGCCCCGCCGGTGAGCGCGAACCGCGCCGTGCCAAGCGCCATGACGGACCGCCTGCGCACCTGCCCGCGCCGCAGCCAGCGCCTGCTCCGCGTGCCGAACCGAGACGCGTGCCGAGCGAGGTGGAATCCGAACCCGCCGACCACTCGCATCTGCCGGCGTTCCTGCTGCGACCGGTGCGCGCCCGGGTCTGAGTTCCGCCCGGAACCATTTACCGGTCGTTCACAATCCTCCACTAGCTTGGCGGCCATAGTTTAGTTCTATTGCTGCTGGGCAGGCGGCGCGGCTTGCTGTGGGGAAGTGATCCGTGGTCAATGTGCTTGACGAACACGAACGCACCATGGCTTTCGCCGACGTCGCGCTCGGTCAGATCAAATCGCTTCGGCAGACCGCCGTCCCGCGCAACTACGAGATCTGGTACGTCTACGCGACCGGATATAATCCGCAGCTGAACAAGGTCATCAACGAAACGCTGGCGCGCTGCGGCAAGCTCAGCGAAGCCGACCTCGAGCAGGTCCACGACACCTATCTCTCCCACATCAAGACCACCGACCGCATCGACAAGGTCGGGGCACGCGTGATCGGCGAAATCGACGATGTGATGACGCTCCTCACCGATGCGCTGGGCATGTCGGTGCGCTATGACGTCAGCCTCAACGGCGCAAGCCAGGAACTCGCGGGAGCCAAGAACCGCGATCAGGTCGAGGCGATCGTCGAAATCCTGCTCAAATCGACCCGCGAGATGCGTGACACCAACAAGGCGCTGGAGGAACGGCTGACGCTCTCGAAAAGCGAAATCGGCAATCTCCAGCAAAGCCTCGAGGCCATGCGGACCGAAAGCCTGACCGACCCGCTCACCGGCCTCGGCAACCGCAAATATTTCGACCGCATGATCGAGAGCGAGGTTCGGAACGCGCTGGCCAAAGGCGAGCCGCTGTCGCTGCTCTTGTTGGATATCGATCACTTCAAGTCGTTCAACGACTCCTATGGCCACCTCACCGGCGATCAGGTGCTGCGACTGGTCAGCATGTCGTTGAAACAGACCATCAAGGGCCAGGACATCACCGCCCGCTATGGCGGCGAGGAATTCGCGGTGGTGCTGCCCGATACCGCACTGCGCCAGGCGCTCACGGTCGCCGATCACATCCGCCGCGCCGTAATGGCAAAGGAATTGAAGAAAAAATCCACCGGCGAGATTCTCGGCCGCGTCACCATCTCGGTCGGCGTCTCCATGCTGAAAGCCGGCGACAATACCGACGCGCTGATCGAACGCGCCGACGCCTGCCTCTACGCGGCCAAACGCAACGGCCGCAACCGCGTCATTTGCGAGATCGATCCCGAATACGCCGCAGAAATTCAGAGTCAGGTGGCCTGACGTTTCGACGGCGTCTTCCGCTTCGCCGCCCCGACCTTTGCCGTGTTGATCTTGGCAGTCCTGCGTTTTGCCGCGTGCTCGGCGCTCTTCGTGGCCACGGCCTTTTTCCCGGGCTGGGATGGTTTCCGCGTCCGCGGACGTTTGTTCAGCGCCGCCCGTTGCGCGGCCGCCAGCGCAGCCCGCGCCCAACCGGATAGTTCTTCCTGGTCGTCGAACAGCCGCGCCGGCAACTGCCAGTATGAGCCAACCGTGACGGTTTTGGTTCTGGTCTGGTACTGAAAGGGCTTTGATCCCTCGGCTTCGAATTGCGGGATGGTCTGATCGTCGGCACGAAAATACAGGCCGCTGCGCAGCGCCATCGCAAAATTGGTGCCATCAGCGGAAATGCCGAAACCGGAAAACATCGGACGGATCGTCACCGGTCCGAAATCCGAGAACAGATCAACCAGGAAATCGCGGTCCATGGACCCTGCCCAGCCCCAGGAATATTGCACCTCCCGGATCCCGGCTCTGCGCAGCAGCGTCGTGGAGGATGTTTCGCATCGCCGAAACCACGCCGCAGCGCGTCCGGGACGCCGGATCAGACCTCCGCCGGCTTCAACTGGACCGACTCGCCGCAGCCGCAGGCCGAAACCTGGTTCGGATTGTTGAAGATGAACTGCGCCTGCATCTGGTCGGCCTTGTAGTCCATCTCGGTGCCGAGCAGGAACAGCACGGCCTTCGGATCGACCAGGATCTTGACACCCTTGTCCTCGACGATCTCGTCGGTCGGGCGGATCTCATGGGCATATTCGACCGTGTAGGATTGACCGGCGCAGCCGCCGTTCTTGATGCCGACCCGAAGGCCCACGATTTCGGAATCCGCGCGCCTGGTGAGTTCCTGCACGCGCTCCGCCGCCGCGTCGGTCAATTTCATGACCTGCGGACGCGGGCGCCTCGCCTTGGGTTCGGGCTTGGACGCGGGAGCTGGTGCTGCTGGTGTCATCTCACTCATGTGGTCGATCCCGGCGGCAATTCAATGCCGCCTCCTTGTTTCCATGAACCCGTTCGTGTCTCGTAACGCAACGTCTCACCACATATTGAGCACGAGCCGCGCCTCGTCGCTCATCCGCTCCGGCGACCATGACGGCTCCCAGACGATGTTGACACTGACCACACCCACGCCGGGGACGCTGGCTACCGCGTTCTCCACCATCGTCGGCAGTTCACCGGCTGCCGGACAGTTCGGCGTCGTCAGCGTCATCACGACATCCACCGAGCGATCGTCCTTGATGTCGACCTTGTAGATCAGGCCGAGCTCGTAGATATCAGCCGGAATTTCCGGATCGAACACGGTCTTCAGCGCCGCGATGATCTCGATGGTCAGCCGCTCGGTCTCCTCCGGCGGCAGCGCCGAATGAGTTTCCATATGGCTGGCTTTGACTTCGGCCGTATCGGTCATGCGAACAGTTCCCGCGCCTTGAGCAGTGCCCGCGCCAGATGGTCGACTTCCTCGCGGGTATTGTACATGCCAAACGACGCCCGGCACGTTGCGGTGACGCCAAATCGCTCCAACAGCGGCATCACGCAATGGGTGCCGGCGCGCACGGCGACGCCCTGGCGGTCGATCACGGTCGCGATGTCGTGGGCATGGGCGCCCTTCATCTCGAAGGAAATCACCGGTCCCTTGTCCTTGGCGGTGCCGATCAGCCGCAACGAGTTGATCTCGCGCAGACGGTCCTGCGCATAGGTCACGAGGTCGTGCTCGTGGGCGGCAATGCGCGCCTTGCCGATCGAATTGACATAGTCGATCGCAGCTCCCAGGCCGATCGCCTGGACGATCGGCGGCGTTCCCGCCTCGAATTTGTGCGGGGGATCGCCATAGCTCACCCCGTCCTGGCTCACCTCGCGGATCATCTCGCCGCCGCCATTATAGGGGCGCATCGCGACGAGATGCTCGTGTTTCGCATAGAGCGCGCCGATGCCGGTCGGGCCGTACAGCTTGTGACCGGTGAAGGCGTAGAAATCGCAGTCGATGTCCTGCACGTCGATCGCAAGGTGCACGGCACCCTGGGCGCCATCGACCAGCACCGGGATGCCGCGGGCGTGGGCCAGTCTGACCACCTCCTTGACCGGCACGAGGGTGCCGAGCGCGTTCGACATCTGCGTGATCGCGACCAGCTTGGTCCGCGGCGTCAGCAGCTTTTCGAACTCCTCGATCAGGAAATTGCCCTCTTCGTCGACCGGCGCCCATTTGATCACCGCGCCGTGACGCTCCCTGAGGAAATGCCAGGGCACGATGTTGGAGTGATGCTCCATGATCGAGAGCACGATCTCGTCGCCGGCTCCGATATTCGGCTCGCCCCACGACGACGCCACGAGGTTGATCGCCTCGGTGACGTTGCGGGTGAAGATGATCTCCTCGCTGCGCTTGGCGTTGAGAAAATTCGCGACCTTGATGCGGGCGCCCTCATAGGCCTCGGTCGCGCTGTTTGCGAGATAATGCAGCCCGCGATGCACGTTGGCGTATTCGGTCTTGTAGGCCGTCATCATGCGATCGAGCACCGCATTGGGCTTTTGCGCGGACGCCGCATTGTCGAGATAGACCAGCGGCTTGCCATAGACCTTCAGCGCCAGCGCTGGAAAATCCTCGCGCACGCGCGCCACGTCATATGAACCGTTCAGGACCGCGGGATGCATCATCGACCTCGTGCTTCCAGCCAGCGCGCCGCCACCGCCATTGCGAACTCGCGCAAAGCGTCGTCGGCGATCGTCTCGATCGCTTCGCCGACAAAGGCCTGGATCAGAAGCGCCTGCGCTTCCTTCTCGGGCAGGCCGCGCGCGCGCAGATAAAACAGCAGGTTGTCGTCGAGCGCGCCGGCAGTCGCGCCATGCCCGCAGCTGACGTCGTCGGCGAAAATCTCGAGCTCGGGCTTGTTATCGGCTTCGGCCTCGTCGGACAGCAGGAGCGCCCGGGTCATCATCTTGCCGTCGGTCTTCTGCGCATCGGGGCGGACGATGATGCGGCCCTGGAACACCGAATGCGCGCGGTCGTCGACCACGGCACGGAACACCTCGCGGCTGGTGCAATCGGGGACGGCATGGTCGACCACCAGCGTAGTGTCGCCGTGCTGGGTCGCCTTCAACAGGTTGACGCCGTTGACGGAGAGCTCCGCGCCCTCGCCGGCCATCGTGATGAAGCCTTGCAACCGGCTCACCGCGCCGCCGCTGGTCATGTTGAACAGGTTCACCTTGGCTCGCGCGCCGACCGTGAAAATCTGCGAGGTGATGTTCACGGCATCGGCCGCATCCGCCATCAGCCGGACCTGCGACAGCTCGGCGCCGTCACCGATCGACAGGATGACGGCGTCGTTGGCCTGGTAGGCCGTCGCGCCTTCGGCGGCGACGAAGCTCTCGACCAGCGTCACGCGCCCCCCCTTGCCGATTTGCAGGAGCGAGCGGGTGAAGGCTGACGCGGACGCTGCGGTCGCGACATGGATGATCTGGATCGGATGGGCGAGCGCCGCACCCTCGGCGATGCCGACCACGACGCCGTCGGTCGCGAGCGCCGCATTGAGCGAGATCATCACGTCCGGCGGGTTGGTGATCAGCAGGTCGGCGACAGCCTGGCTCCCGGCATTCTCCAGAATCTCGCGCAGCGTCCGAACGCTGACACCGGCGCCCGCGGCATCCGACAGCTCGGGTACGAAAACGCCATCCACCAGCACGAGCTTCGAGGCGCCTTCAACCGCATGCGATTGCAGCGCCGTCCGCGCGCGCGCGAGCGCCGCCGCATCCGGTTTCGGCGCCAGCGGCTTTATCTCGCGCATCAACGCGCGCAGATCGGTATATTTCCATTCCTCGATCCGGCGGTGCGGCAGACCTAAACGCTCGAAGGCCTCGAAGGCCTGCCGGCGGACCTCGGCCACCCTGCCTGCACCGGGCAGACGGTCAAGCGCCGCGGCAAACAGGTCGCTCACCGCGCGCCCGGTCTCAGTCTTTGCCAACGCAAGATTCATCACAAAATCCGTTTCAGCTTCAAGCCGCGTCCTCGAACTGGGCATAGCCGGACGCCTCCAGCTCCAGCGCCAGGTCCTTGCCGCCGCTCTTCACCACCCGGCCCTTCGACATCACATGCACCACGTCGGGCACGATGTAGTTCAGAAGCCGCTGATAGTGGGTGATGACGATCATGGCGCGCTCGGGCGAGCGCAGCGCGTTGACGCCGTCAGCCGCCACGCGCAGCGCGTCGATGTCGAGGCCGGAATCCATCTCGTCCAGGATGCACAGAGCGGGCTCGAACAGCGCCATCTGCAGCACCTCGTTGCGCTTCTTTTCGCCGCCGGAAAAGCCGACATTGACGCCGCGCTTGAGCATGTCCTGCGGAATGCTCAGCCGGGAAGCGACCTCACGCACCTTCTTGAGAAAATCCGGAGTCGAATATTCGCTCTCGCCGCGCGCCTTGCGCTGTGCGTTCAGCGCGGTACGCAGGAAGGTCATGGTGGCGACACCGGGAATTTCCACCGGATACTGGAAAGCCAGGAACACCCCCTTGGCGGCGCGCTCGTCCGGCGACATCGCCAGCAAATCTTCGCCCTTGAACAGGATTTCCCCGCCGGTGACCTCGTAGCCGGGTTTGCCGGCGATGACATGGGACAGCGTCGACTTGCCGGAGCCATTCGGACCCATGATGGCGTGGACCTCTCCCTTGTTCACCGCAAGCGACAACCCGTGGAGAATCTCGCGCTCTTCGACGCGGACCTGCAGGTCTTTCACTTCAAGCAATGGCATCATTCACTTCCGTTTGTTCCGGGTCCCGAGCCGCGCGGAGCGCGGCTCGAAGGATAAGGCCTTAACCCACACTGCCTTCGAGCGAGATCGAGATCAGCTTCTGCGCCTCGACTGCGAACTCCATCGGCAGCTGCTGCAGCACATCCTTGACGAAACCGTTGACAACGAGGCCGACGGCTTCTTCCTGGGAGAG
>NZ_JBAURI010000668.1:0-4731 GCF_049581145.1 Bradyrhizobium sp. | reverse complement strand
GCCCTGGCGCATCGTGTGCACCAGCGGCAGCCTGAGCGGGTTGCGCGCCGCGGCGCTCGCCGGACTCGGCGTCTCGATTTTCGCAGGCGACCTGATCCCTGCGGGCCTTGCCGAGATCGCGAGCGGTCACGGCCTGCCCGATCTCGGCACCGTCGAATTCGTTCTGCTCGGCGCGGGCCGAACGCTGAGCGGACCTGCCGCCGAACTGGCGGACGCCATCCTCGCCAGCGGCATCCGGGTGTAGCGCCCCGCCCCTCCTGAGAGGCGACCAGCGGGTCTCATCGGCAGACGTCTTGACCGTGAGCAGCGGTCACCTGCGATGGATTTGGCGATGACTCCAGGTCAGGAATTGCGGTGATTTTCGACCCGGATCAGCCCCGAGGCGAGCAAAGCCACTGCAATCGCTCAAGTCCCGACATGCGCGCTGCTGACCTTTCTTGAAAACAGCAAATCTTCGCCTGTCCGGGAAGCGAATGCGGCGCATATCGGGTTTCGTAAAGCAATCAGAACCGACATCGAACGCGCGCGCAATGGCGAACCGATAGATCGGGGTTTGCGGAATTGAAGGTCGAGCTGAGCTGGCAAGACCTACGGAGCGATTCGCAGCGACCGTCGTTATCAAGCCATGCGCCAGACCAGATGTGCCCCGGAGCACGCTGCCAGCCAACCCGAGAACCGCCGCCTCAGGGCCGCAGCTCGATGCGGGCGAGAGCAGCGGAACGGACAGACAACCGACGCCATGAATCGATCCTCGTCGGATCGCCAGAGCCGCGAGAACCGGACTCTTTGTCCGATCCGACCGCACACCCCATCGCCGCGCGGGTGAATGATGGGTTTCGCAAGCTCAACCCGTCCTACTTTCGAGGCCGAGAGGAACGAGATGACCATTGCTGCGGATTTTGCGGGAGCAGCCAAGCCGGTTGCACCATCGCCGTCACGCGCCAGCCTGCGCGGCCTCGATGAGGTCAACCTGCTACTGGCCGGCGCGCTGTCGGGCTTTGGCCCCTACCTCGCCGCGTTTCTGGCCGGGCAGAACTGGACCCAACGGGACATCGGCTTTGTGCTGACGGCAGGTGGTTTCGCCGGATTGCTCGGTCAGCTCCCCGGCGGCGCATTGCTCGATGCGATCCGGTCGAAGCGCATCGCGGTCGCGCTCGGTGCGGGGATGGTTGCCGCAGGCGCGCTGCTGATTGCAATCTGGCCGAGCTTCCCGCTGGTATCGGGCGCGCTGGTGCTCCAGGCCATCACCGGCGGTTTCCTGGGGTTGGCGATAGCCGCGATCAGCCTTGGCCTGGTGGGCAATTCAGCGCTCGCCGAGCGGCTCGGACGCAATCAGCGCTTCGCGTCGATCGGAGGCGTCGTCGCGGCCGGCCTGATGGGCCTGGTCGCCTATGTGCTGTCGTTTCGCGCGATCTTCTTCGTCGCCGCCGCGCTGGTGCTTCCGCTGCTCGCAGCTCTCAGCCGCATCCGGCCCGCAGATATCCATTTCGGCCGCGCCTCCTGCGTTCCGGATCACGAAGGGCCGGGCAAACCGCCGCGAGCACGGCTGCGCAGCCTTGGGAAGAACCGCGGCCTGCTCGTATTCGCCGCTTGCGTATTCCTGTTCCAGATGGCCAACGCGTCGGTGCTGCCGCTGGCCGGCGAAGCGTTCGCCTACAGCAGGCAGGCGCTGTCCTCGCTGATCGTCTCGGCCTTGATCATGGTGCCCCAGATCATCGTGGCGATCATGGCGCCCTGGGCGGGACGCCGGGCGAACACGTGGGGCCGCCGGCCGCTGCTGCTCGCAGGCTTCGCGGCGTTGCCGATCCGCGCGCTGATCTTCGCCGGAACCTCCGATCCCATCATTCTGATCGCGGCTCAATCGCTCGACGGACTGAGCGCGACGATGCTGGGCGTGCTCACGGCGCTGACCGTCGCCGACCTCACCGCCGGAACCGGCCGGTTCAATCTCGCGCAGGGATTCGTCGGAACGATTTCCGGGATCGGCGCTTCGCTCAGCACGACGCTGTCAGGTCTCTTGACCACAAGCCTCGGCCGCGCGGCGGGGTTCTTGGGCGTCGCAGCCGTGGCTCTGGCCGCCGTGCTTCTGTTGTGGTTGCTGATGCCTGAAACCAATCCCTCAAACAGCGCGTAGAATGGGGTGAAGCTCTTGCGAAACCCAACATCTTCGCGAGGCGGATATTGATGGGTATCGCTTCACTCCCGTTGCCGGCAACTCACGAACTTCGATGAAGGATATTTTGGCATGGCATTCAAGGTTCAGGTCGGCCCGGCACAGATTGCGCTGCATCAGGGGCAGACGGTGTTGCTCACCGAAACCGATGGGCAGGTGAGCTGGCCGAGCAAATGCGGCTTATATTTCCGCGACACCAGGGTGATCAGCGCCTGGGCGATCTTTGCCAATGGCGAACAGTGGGATTTGCTCAATGGCGGCGCGGTTGCGCCCCAGGCGGCGCGCATCTTCCTGACCAATCGCAGCTTCGCCACCGAAGACGGGCCGGTCGCAGCTCGCACGCTGGGCCTGGAAATCGGCCGCCAGGTGGATGGCGGCCTGCACGAAGACATCGACATCACCAACAACAGCCAGAAGCCGGTTCGGTTCAACCTGGAGGTGGCGATGCGCGCCGACTTCGCCGACATTTTCGAGGTGAAGGGCGACAACATCGTGCGCCGGGGCCACATCATCACGTCGTGGTCAGCCGGGAAGCAGACACTGCGGATCACCTATCGCAACAAGGATTTTGTTCGAGAAGTCGTTGTCCACACCGGCGAGGGCGACGGCGAGCCTACCGTCAACGCCAACGGGCGCCTCAGTTTCGACATCGCGCTGAAGCCCGGGCAGGCCTGGCATCGCTGCCTGATCTACGATCTCGTGGATGGCGCAAAAACCACCCGGGCGCCGAAGGGATGTACCGAGTCCAGTGCAGAGTCCGGCCATTCCCGCAATATGGAGGAATGGCAGCGGACGGTTCTGAAGATCGAGACCAGCAACGAGGAATTCTATCGCTGCTACAGTCAGGGCGTGCAGGACATGGCGGCGTTGCGGCTTCCGCTGCACGGCACCGATCACATGGTGTTCGTGCCGGCGGCCGGGTTGCCGTGGTTCGTGGCCCTGTTCGGCCGCGATAGCCTGATCGTCTCGTTGCAGACCATGATCGTCTATCCGGAATTCGCGGCCGGTACGCTGGATGTTCTGGCGCAGTACCAGGCAACCGAGCGCGACGACTACCGCGACGCCGAGCCGGGCAAGATCCTGCACGAGCTGCGTTACGGCGAACTGGCGCATTTCAAGCTGATCCCGCACACGCCGTATTACGGCACGGCAGACGCGACGCCGCTCTATCTGATCGCGCTGCACGCGGGCTGGAAGGCGACCGGCGACCGCACGCTGATCGAGCGGCATCTGTCGCATGCCGAAGCCTGCCTGAGCTGGATCGACAAATACGGCGATCGCGACGGCGACGGATTCCAGGAATATCAAACGCGATCCTCGGCCGGCTACGAGAACATGGCGTGGAAGGATTCCGGAGATGCCGTGATGTATCCGGACGGCACGCTGGTGCAAGGCCCGAAGGCGCTGTGCGAATTGCAGGGCTATGTCTACGATGCCTGGCTGCGGATGGCCGAAATCTACGATGAGCTCGGCGACAAGCGCGGCGCCAACCGGCTGCGCAAGAAGGCGGCGGAGCTGTTCGAGCAGTTCAACGAGGTGTTCTGGGACGAAAAATCCGGCTTCTATGCCTTCGCATTGGACGGCGAGAAGAAAAAAGTGCTGTCGGTGGCCTCCAATGTCGGGCAGTGCCTGTGGTCCGGCATCATCGCGCCGAAGCGTGCCGCTGCCGTCGTCAAACGTTTGATGCAGAAGGACATGTGGAGCGGCTGGGGAATCCGCACGCTGTCATCGGACCATCCCTCGTTCAATCCCTACAATTATCAGACCGGCGCGGTGTGGCCGCACGACAATTCGCTGATTGCACTCGGTATGCGACGCTACGGCTTCGATGCGGAAGCAGCGGCCCTGGCGCGCGACATCAGCGGCGCCGCCAGTCATTTCCTGCTGAACCAGTTGCCCGAGCTCTATGCCGGTCTGCAGCGCGATCCGACGGGGTTTCCAGTGCAGTATCTCGGCGCCAACGTGCCGCAAGCCTGGGCGGCAGGGACGCCGTTCGCAATATTGCAGGCGATGCTCGGGCTGCAGCAGGATGCCCCCGCCGGAAAGCTCTATGTCGATCCCGCGCTGCCCGCATGGCTGCCGGACGTGAAATTGATCGACATGCGGCTGGGGCGGCAACGCTTCGATATCCGGTTCTGGCGTGACGGCAAGGAGACCCAGTTCGAAGTGCTCAAGGGAAAGGGCAGTGCGGTCGAGCGGAGGGCCGTGTCGGCTCTGCACCAATGATTCGAGCAGTGAAGCATCCGGTTGATTGCAGGGCTGCTCTCCTACCACACCTGCGGCGCGGCGCGCTTGGCGCGCTGTCGGATCGGCCAATATCTCTCGACGTTTTTCTGGGGATGCAGATCTCGAGCGGTGATTCTCCCCTCCCTCCCCCGCGTGCGAAGCGCGTCGTGCGGGGAGACCGCCGACTGAATCTGCAAGCTCGGAATGATTGCAGAGGAGAACGGTCTGCATCCGACAGCCGCGCATCCTGAGCGATCGAGCGCCGCGCCATATGACAACTTTCATGGAATCGCTCGCTAGTCGAACGCAGCATTGCCAGCCCCCTGCGACGG
>NZ_JBAURI010000667.1:0-2407 GCF_049581145.1 Bradyrhizobium sp. | reverse complement strand
GGAGAAGGACGCATTGTCGACCGCGGCTTTCGCGCCAAAACGGCAAGTCAAACCTTCGATCACCAGCATGCGTTGCTCCAGGAGGCCGCCATGGCCATGGCTAGCGCCGGTCTTCAACAGTTGTGTGACATCCCGCTGCGCTGCGGCGATCGTCCACAGCCCAGCTGCATGTCACCTGATCGTCATGAAGCCGTCACGAACCCCCTTGATGAGGTGCACTCTTAAAGGGTCTATTCAGATCGATTGGCAACGTTTGTGGAACTTGGAATGGCCGGCAAAGCACTCTCGATCGAAGCTCTGATAGACCCTACCGCGAAAGTCCAGCAGGCGACGCTCGGCAGATATTGCGAGGTCGGCGCCCGCACGATGCTGCTTGACGTCGTCATGGGCGACTATTCCTATGTCGTCAACGACGCCCAGATCACCTACACCACGATCGGAAAATTCTGTTCGATCGCGGCGATGACACGGATCAACCCCGGCAATCATCCGATGCACAGGGCGACGCAGGCCCACTTCACCTACCGGGCCAGCGCCTATTTTCCCGGCGAGGCGGATGAGGCCGAGTTCTTCGCATGGCGCGAGAGCCATCGCGTCCATATCGGCCATGACGTCTGGATCGGGCACGGCGCGATCATGCTGCCGGGCCGCAGCATAGGCACCGGCGCGGTAGTCGCGGCCGGCGCCATCGTCACCAAGGACGTGCCCGCCTACACCATCGTCGGCGGCAATCCCGCACGGCCGATCAGAAGGCGGTTCCCGGAAGCCGTCGCCGACAGGCTTGCGCGCCTCGCATGGTGGGACTGGGATCACGACGCGCTCCGCGCCGCGTTGCCGGATTTCAGGACGCTCGAGATCGAGGCTTTCCTCGAAAAATACGAGGTCTCGTCCGGCGGCGCCTCATACCTCGAGCAAAGTGCAACATCGTGAACGATATTGTCATTGCAGGTGGGCACGCCCTGCTCGGCCGGGAATTCGTTGAAGCTTCGCTCGCAATCGCCGACGGCGTCATCAGCGCGGTTGCTTCCACACCGAGCACACGCTCCCTCGAACTCGATGCCCGCAACCTCCTGGTGCTGCCGGGCATCGTGGACCTGCACGGAGATGCGTTCGAGCGGCAGATGATGCCCCGCACCGGCGTCGACTTTCCGATCGACGTCGCACTTGCCGATAGCGACCGCCAGGCGATCAGCAACGGCATCACCACCGTGTTTCATGCCACGACCTGGTCGTGGGAGCCGGGCCTTCGCAGCGGCGACAATGCGCGGCAATTGCTCGAGGCGATCGAGAGCCTGCGGCCGCAGTTGTTCGCCGATACCCGCTTCCATCTTCGCCACGAGACCTACAATCTCGATGCCGAGGCCGAGATCGGTCAATGGCTGGCGAACGGGCGCATCGACCTGCTCGCCTTCAACGACCACATGGACTCGACGGTTGCCCTGCTCGACAAGCCGCAGAAGCGGACCCGCATGGTCGAGCGCACCGGTCTGTCGAGCGAGGCGTTCGACGGTCTCGTGGCACGCGTGCTGTCCCATGCCGACGACGTGCCGGCATCGATCGCGCGGCTGGCGCAAATCGCCCGCGAGGCGCAGGTGCGCATGCTGTCGCATGACGACGAAAGCCCCGCGACGCGCCAGGCCTTCCGCGCGCAGGGCGTCGGCATCGCCGAATTTCCGATCAATGAGGCCACCGCGCGCGAGGCGGCGGCGGGTGGCGATGCGATCGTGTTCGGTGCGCCGAATGTGGTGCGCGGCGGCAGCCATACCGGGTGGACCAAGGCATCCGACATGATCGCAAAGGGCTTATGCACGGTGCTTGCCTCCGACTATTATTATCCGGCCCCTCTGTTGGCCGCCTTCCGTCTCGCCGCCGACGGCGTCCTGCCGCTGGCGCAGGCCTGGGAGCTGATCTCGACGGCACCGGCGCATGCCGCCGGCCTCTCCGATCGCGGTCTGCTCAGCGAAGGACATCGCGCCGACATCCTTCTGGTCGATGACGCGGTGCCGCTGCGTCCCCGCATCATCGCCGTGATCGCCGCCGGCCGGCTGGCGTACCTGGCAGACGCCAATCGTCTTGCCGCGAGGCGCGCGCCGCGGCACGACGCGGTTGCGGCCGAGTGAAGGTTCCCTGTTCTGCACCGATGTCTTGCGCACCTATGACCCACTCTCCGCGCTACGCGATCTACTACGCCGCCGCGCCAGGCTCCGCTCTGGACCGCTTCGGCGCTCAGCATCTGGGCTATGACGCCTGGACCGGCGAAGGTCTGCCATTTCCGGACGCCGTCACGCGGGAGGCGCCGGATTGGCGCGACTTGAGCGAGGGCCCTCGCAAATACGGTTTCCATGCCACGCTGAAGGCGCCGATGCCGCTGGCGCCTGGCCGGACCGAGGCCGAGCTGCTCGCGGCC
>NZ_JBAURI010000666.1:0-2373 GCF_049581145.1 Bradyrhizobium sp. | reverse complement strand
TTCGGCATCAGCTCGGCAAGGTCTGCTTCGCGCTGAACGAGACGGCAGCGGCGATCCGGCATTTCGAAGCGGCGATCGCGCAAAACCCTGATGATGCCGACAGCCGCTACTGGATCGGTGGTATCAGGCAGGCGATGGGCGACCTCGACGGCGCGGAGGCCGCCTACACGGCAGCCACGCGGATCCGCCCGCGGGTCCGGCGGCAGGCGATCAAGAGCCCGCCGGATTTTCGCGCGCTGGCGCTGTATGCGCCCTTTGGCGGCAACACGCCGATCCAGTTCCTGTTTGGGGATGCCACCTACGACATCGATACGCTGGCCTTGTTCGGTCCTCGCGAGCCCGAAATCGCCTCGCTCGGCGAGATCGATGTCGTCGTCAATCTGATTTCGGATGCCGACGAGGCCGCAGCGATGCTGGCGCCGGCTGCGCGCCTGGCCGACAAGCTCGGCAAGCCCGTCGTCAACGCCCCCGGCAGCATCCTGCGCACGACGCGCGATGCGGTGGCCGAACTGCTGTCGGATATCCCCGGCTGCCGTGTGCCGCGGATCCTGCGCCTCGATGCCGGCGCCGACGTCTCCGCCGCGGCGCTCGCAGCGCGGCTGCCGTTCGCGTTGCCGGCTCTGGCCCGGCCGGCGGGCACCCATGGCGGCGACGACTTCGAAAAAATCGAGAGCCTCGATGCGCTCGCGGGCTTCCTGGCGCGGCGACCGGAGGACGACCACTACGTCATCGAATATGTCGACTACGCCTCCGGCGACGGTCATTTCCGCAAGTACCGCTTCATCTTCGTCGGCGAGGAGATCCTGCCCTACCATCTCGCGATCGGAGGCGACTGGAAGGTGCACCACGTCTCGACCGACATGTCCAATCAGCCCTGGATGCAGCAGGAGGAAGCGGCGTTCCTCAGCAATCCCGCCATCATCTTCAATGCCGCGCAATATCAGGCCCTGCGCGCGGTGCGCGAGCGCTTCGGGCTGGATTATTTCGGCATCGACTGCGGGCTCGATCGGCGCGGCGATCTCGTCGTGTTCGAGGTCAACGCCTCGATGCTGGTGCACGACGACAATGCGGAGTTTCCATACAAGGACCCCTTCGTCCGCGCCATCAAGACCGCCTTCGGGGCCATGCTGCGAAACCGCGCCGGCTGCGGCCGGCCGAGTGGGCTCGCGGACGGGCCGCAGCGAGCAATGCCGCAAGCGCAACCGTCTTGAGCAGCGCAGCAAAATGACGTGATGTGCCAGAGACCAGCACATGAACGGAAGTCGAGGGCGGAGCAGCGCAGGCTCGCGGATCAAGGATTCGGCCGCGTTGTGCGGGTTCTATTTGCGGACGTTCGCTGTCACCTCCGCGTCATGCTCCGCCTCTTGATCGGGCCGCGCCGAAGTGATTTGTGTCGGTGGGGCGTGATCAGGAGCGCCGATGATCATCGGCCAACGAGGACAGCATCAATGTTTCGTCATCTCCCCATCATCCGTTGGACTCTTCGATGCGCAGCCTTGACAGTCATGCTTGTCGCAGCGCCTGCTTGCGCGCAGCAGAGCTTCGAGAACGTGGCCGGCGCATGGTCGGGCGGCGGCACGATCAAGCCGTCGGATGGGCCGCGCGAGCGCGTCCGCTGCAAGGCCGATTACACCGTCAAGAGCAGTGGCCAGTCGGTGAAACTCAATCTGCGCTGTGCGAGCGATGCCTATAAAATGGAGCTGAGCGCCAATATCGACCAGAACGGCAGCGACCTTTCCGGCAACTGGTTCGAAAGTGAGTATCGCCAGGGCGGCAAGGTCTCGGGACGAAACGTCGACGGCCTGATCGAAGCGAAGATCGAGGGCGATACGATCACGGCCTTGCTGAATGTCGCAACCAAGGGAAACCGTCAAACCGTTTCCATGGAATCGCCGGGCGCCTGGCTTTCACAGGCTTCGATCGAGCTCGTTCGAGAGTCGCGATGAACCCAACCGCTCGACCGGAGCACTGCGATCGAGTTGCAGGCGCTGCGCAGGGCGACATCACGGCGCCTCCCAATGGCGCTCCGTCCGGACGCCATTCCGCAGTCGCTTTTGAGTCGTAATTCCAGCATAGCAGGACGGCCGTGCGGTCATTTCGGTGGAGTCAGAGGGTGAATCAAACCAAGCTCGGCTTCTATGCCGACCTCTTCTTCTACCCGATCGTTGTCGGCGGATGGTTGCTCTATGACCTCGACGGCCGGCGCTTTGCCTTGCACTCGCGCTGGTGGCTGGCTTTTGTGTGCGGGGCGATGCTCTGGACGCTCGTCGAATATCTGCTGCATCGTTTTGTCTACCATGAGGTCGCCGGCATCAAGGAGCTTCATGGCATGCACCACGCGCGTCCGAACGACTTCATCGGATCGCCGCTCTG
>NZ_JBAURI010000665.1:0-1948 GCF_049581145.1 Bradyrhizobium sp. | reverse complement strand
GAAGCAACGGCCGCGCTCGATCCGATCACGGAAAAAGCCATCGATGAGAGTCTCCGGCGCAGGGGCTGTACCTGCATCATCATAGCCCATCGCCTGAGCACAATCCGCGATTGCGACGAAATCATCGTTTTGGAGCGGGGGCGGATCGTGGAGCGCGGCACCCATGAACAGCTTGTCTTCCTGCAAGGCTCTTACGCAAAACTTGTGGCGAGCGAATGAGTGAAGAGGCTGCCGGCAACGAATCGATTCACCAGGAGCACGCGCTCGCCGGGCCGGCCCGCGCGATAACCCTCGACCCCCGCCACCCCCTGCTTCTCAATCATCGCGATCAGGTCCTGGAGGTCGGAGCCGGGCATATCGACGTCTTCGCCGTGGAGGCGGTTGGGACGATCGGCATGCGCCATCACCTGTTTCGTCTTGAGCAGGGTGCGATCATCCTGGATCTGCACACGGCTTGCGAGACGTCGGGAGGCGGACTGCAGATCATCGCGATCGGCGGCGCAGGCGCTACGATCAATACGATGCCGCGCAGTGGCATAACGTCGCTCGATGCTGTTTCGGGCTGGATTGCCTGCTTGGCCGGTATCGCTGACCATCCGGCACGGTTCTATGGCATTCCCGAGCTCACTGCTGGCGAACGGAAGCAGATGCGGCCGGGTGACTCCTGTCGCGGTCCGATGCGAGGCTTGGTATGGACCCGCGTTGAAACAGGGACTGCCAGGCTCCTGGATGTGGATCAAGCATGGCCCGAAGGTCATGCCATTCCACTCGGCTTTGGACTTTGGCTTGCGGCCCGCGAGCCCGGTTGCGTCCTTGCGGCGGATACGGAACTGCCGGCGCCCCCGCTGCTCTGGCCCGCGCTCGATCGACTACATGTTGCCGTCATTGCTCATCTCCGGAGGACGCTCGGGCTGCTACAGCGCCAGCAACAGCAAGGGTTGACGAGGAGGGCCGAGCTGATCCAAGCGCAGACGATCGACGCACTCGAACGGCTTTCCGCGGTCGTCTCCAAGACGTCGGATCGCGCTCAATTTGATCTGGACGCATCTGATCCATTGCTCTCCAGTTGCCGGATCGTGGCGGATGCCCTCGGCACCTCGATTGCGCATTCCGGCCGGTCGCGTTCTTCAGGCGGGACGCTTGGCGAGGTCCTGGAGATTGCGCGAGCGAACCGACTGCGGGCGCGCCCGGTGCAATTACACGACCAATGGTGGAAAGCCGATGCCGGTCCGCTTCTCGCCTGGCATGGGAAAAGCCGCGATCCGGTGGCGCTCGTCCGCGGTCGCAATCGGTACACGATGTTGGATCCGAAGCATGGGCGGCGTCATCGTATTGATCGTTCCGTCGCAAAGGACCTCGCGCCGGAAGCTGTCAGCTTCTACAAAGTCCTGCCCGCCCGAGCGCTCGGCTATCGAGATCTGCTTTCCTTTTCGACAGGTGGCTTGGCCGGCAGCATGGTCCGTATCGCTCTGGCGATCATCGCCATCGGGCTGCTATCGCTTATCCCGCCGCTGCTCACCAATTTCCTCGTCAGTTCGGTGATTCCGCGGACCGAGCTCGACCAGCTCATCATTTGCGCGGCAGCGTTAGCCGTCACGGCGGTCGCGATCGCCGGGCTGCAAGGCATGCAGGGCCTGGTCACCTTGAGCATCGAAGGCTCGCTCGACTACAAGCTACAGGCGGCACTCGTCGATCGCCTGCTCAGGCTGCCCGCCTCTCTGTTTCGCGACTACACCACTGGTGACCTTGTCGACAGATCGATGGGCATCGAAGCCGCCCGCCAGATCCTGACGGGGCGCGTCCTCCGGGGCTTTACCGCGGCGCTGTTCGGTCTCTTCAGCATTGGACTCATGCTTTATTACGACCTCAAGCTCGGCAGCATCGCGCTTGTGCTGGCGGCGCTCAGGGCGGCCGTTACACTCGCCGCCGGCTCGATACGGGTGTACTA
>NZ_JBAURI010000664.1:0-4645 GCF_049581145.1 Bradyrhizobium sp. | reverse complement strand
CGGGTGGCCAATCAATCCGGCCAGTCATATGGTCGCCGTCTTGATGGTATCCTCTCGCGCCCTCATCATGATACGCGATGAGACTTGACGCTCGCAGTGGACGCGCATGATCAACAGAGCCCTCGCACTCCTCATCCTCCTTGTCGGCCTCGCCAGCCCGGCGACGGCGGGCGATCTCGACCAAGCCGTCGCCGCGGCCCATGGCGGTGACTACGCGGCGGCGCTGCGACTCCTGTCACCGCTTGCCGAGAAGGGCGATGCGCGCGCCCAGTTCGACGTCGGATTCATGCACGGATATGGATGGGGTGTGCCGCGAGATGGTGCGGCAGCGATCGCGTGGTACCGCAAGGCCGCGGACCAGGGACTTCCGGTCGCGCAGCATTTTCTCGGCCTCGCCTATGTCAACGGCGAAGGCGTGCGGCCCGATGTTGCAGAAGCCGCGCGATGGTTCTCCCGGGCCGCCGCACAGGGTTTCGCCGAGGCGCAATTCATGCTCGGCCTGATGGCGCTGGACGGCAGGGGCGTCGCGAAAGACCCGGTGCAGGGTTACGCCTACATCGTCATGGCCGGGCAGGGCGGCGTCCGATCCGCGCCCCGCGTCGTGCAGAAACTGGCGCTGAGCGAGGCGCAACGCGCCCAGGCCGAACAGATCATCGAGCACTGGAAGCCGAAGCCTGAATCATCGCTGGCTGGCGTTGCCAACCCGCCCGCTGAGGAACTGCTCGGTCTCGATCGGCATCTCGGAGAGGTCGCGGATCCCACGAGCTGGCCGGCCTCGGCAGTCGGGGTCATCACCATTGCGCATTTCAGCACCGGCGGCTGGTGCACAGGCACGCTGGTCGCCGCCCGGATCGTTTTGACCGCCGCGCATTGCCTGTTGAACGGAGCCGCGCTGATCAGTCCCGGAAGCGTCCACTTCCTGGCCGGCATGAAGCAGGGAACGCCGGCCTCATCTTCGGTGGCAGAGCGGTTTGTCGTGGCGAAGGATTTCGTTCCGACCCCGAAAGACAAATGGACGCTCGATCGCTCGCCGGACGACTGGGCGTTGATCGTCCTGAAGGACGCCCTGCCGGCCCGGCCGGTCGCGGTGAAAGCACTGACGCGCGAGGAGCTGGACGCCGCCACGCTCGCCGGCACGATCTCCGGGATTGGCTACGGCGAGGAACGCCGCTACTCCCCGACCGCGCTGCGGAACTGCCGCGCCGAGTTGGGCAAGGACGATCGGCTACTGGTGCTGCAGTGCCTGGGGAATTTCGGCTATTCGGGCTCGCCGATCCTGGCGGACATCGACGGCACCCCTGCGGTGATCGGCATCCTTTCGGCCTTTCAGGAAGAGGTGAGGTTGATGTTCGCCCCGCCGGCCAGCCAGTTCGAAACGGCCGTCAGGGACCTGATTGGAGCGGAGGCAGGGCTCGCCCGCTGATCGGTCAAGACCACGGCGGTCGGTGACCATGGCGCAAGTGACCGGCCAGGAACCGCGGAGATCCGGTTCCCTTTGCGGAAATTAGGCATACGCATGCTTGCTGGCAGAGCCGAACAGGACAAGGGCGTGACAAGTCGCGGGTCCCGGGCGAAAAATGAACTGGGACAAGGTGGCGATGTCGAAATAGTGCATCGATTGGAGGGCAAGCGATGGCCGGCCGTCAAAGAATCACCGCAGAAATGACCGATCTTGGTAATCTGCCAGACGATGGCGTCGCGCGGAGCAGGAGGGTTTTCGACATGCGCGGAATGTTGCCGCCGAGCGAGGCCCGGATGCGGATGTGCGTGATGCAAGTCGGCAAGCGCGGGCGCTGGACCTACCGGGATTGGATCAGGTGGCGCTTCCTGTGGAAATTTTTTCCCTGGTACGCGCGCGAATTGCGTTATCGCGGGGACTTCTGCATCGGAGCGAGCTGCATGCACTGGTTCTGGGAGGACGCCGACAAGAAGGAGCGCGGCTATTGTTCGGTGGCGGTCTCGCGGACACAGAACATGATGTGGGCGAAGGAAATGGACGAGCCCGGCAAACTGCCTCCTCGATAGCGAAAACCTGATGAGCCGTTTCTGGAGCAGCCTGACGCACGACCTGCGGCCCTATGTGCCAGGCGAACAGCCCCGCATGGCGGAGCTGGTCAAGCTCAACACCAATGAAAGCCCGCTGGGTCCGTCCCCGCGCGCATTGGCGGCGATCCGCGGCGAGGCGACTGATGCGCTGCGTCTCTATCCGGACCCGCAGGCCACCGCGTTGCGGGCCGCCTTGGCCGCCTATCACGCGGTACGACCCGAACAGGTGTTCGTCGGCAATGGCTCCGACGAGGTGCTGGCGCATGCCTTCGTCGCGCTGCTGAAGCATGATGCGCCGCTGCTGTTCCCGGATATCACCTACAGCTTCTACCCGGTCTATTGCCGCCTGTTCGGCATCGCCTTCGAGACCGTGCCGCTCGATCCTGCCATGCAGATCCGCATCGCCGACTATCGCCGGCCCGCCGGCGCGGTCATCGTGCCCAATCCGAACGCGCCGACAGGAGTCGCGCTGTCGCGGGCCGAGATCGTGACGGTGCTGGCGGATCATCCCGACGCGCCCGTGGTGATCGACGAGGCCTATGTCGATTTCGGCGCCGAGACCGCGATTCCCCTGGTCGCCTCGCACCCGAACCTTCTGGTCGTTCAGACCATGTCCAAGTCGCGCGCGCTGGCGGGTTTGCGGGTTGGCTACGCGATCGGCGACGCCGAGCTGATCGAGGCCCTCACCCGGGTCAAGGACAGCTTCAACTCCTATCCCCTTGGCCGGCCCGCGCAAGCCGGCGCGATCGCCTCGCTGGAGGACGAAGCCTATTTTCAGCAGAGCCGCGCCCGCGTGATCGAAGGCCGGGACCGCTTGGAACGCGGATTGCTCCGGCTCGGCTTCGACGTGCTGCCGTCCTCCGCCAACTTCGTGTTCGCCCGGCATCCCGCGCATGAAGGTGGCGCGCTGGCGGCGGCGTTGCGCCAACGGGCCGTAATCGTCCGCCATTTTCCATCTCCTCGGATCTCCGACTATCTGCGGATCACGGTCGGCACCGACGGGCAGATCGACCGGCTATTGCAGGGCTTGTCGGAGATCCTGGGCGGCGAGCCTTCGGCTGCCTGATTGCGCGGCCGCGTTGTCGCTTCGACGATCGGCAGCCTGATTCCGATTTGCCGCGTATGACGGACACGCCAAGACTGCCGGCATGTCTCGAACGCGCGAAACCGGACGCAATCCGACACTGTCGGCGAATTCGTGGTGAGCGGGGTCTGCGGTCGCTCCATGAAGAACCAGCATCCGTCCGGGATCAACGCACGACGACAGTCGGGTCGAATGGTGCAGGGGAGCACATTCATTATTTCCGGGGTTGAATTATTTCCGGGGTTGAAGCGGCGGATTGCCCCATCGAACCGCGCTTGGCGCGGATCCGATGGGCACCAATCCAAGCTACGCGCCGCCGGCGGATGTTTCGAATGCGCCTAAAGGTTGTAAGACGGAATATTTTCTCGCAAACAACCAAGGGTAGATATCGACTGGAATTGTAAAAATATTCACACGAAAGCTTGATCGCAATCAAATCGCGTTGCGTGTCTTTCGTCTAGAAGACAATGGGGATGCTAAAAATCAATCATACAACTTATAGTTGGGGAGGCGAAGTTGAGTGCTCCAAGATTTCCTAGAGCCGTTGCGGCTGCGATCGGTTTCGCATTAGCTACCGCTTCTCTATCACCCGCAGGTGCCGATCCCTACCGGGACCTTCCGGTGTTCGCTTCCGCAAACGGGCTTCTCAGCCTGGTCGTGGTGGCGGAAAGGATCGACAACACGGCCGCCAAGAGCTTCTTTCCTGGAGCCTCCGGCAACGGGCCGGATGCCTGGGCCTATCAGGTTTGTCAGAACCAGCCGGCCGGAGCAACCAGCTGCCCGGCGGCCTCAGCAGCGCCCTATAGCGGCGTCCAGCTCGCGCTTGTGGCCGGCGACGAGCTCAAGATTACGTTCGTCAACAAGCTGCCGCCGGGGACCGATTTTGCAAATGCAGCGCTGCTGGGGGACTATCTGCTGTTAAATCCATCGAACCTGCACACGCACGGCCTGATCGTCGAGCCTCGCACGCCGACCGTGCGGCGGCCGACCTACGGCGATGACATCTATGTCTTGGACTTCAATACCACCAACGGAACGCCGATCCCGCCGCCACCCACCAACTCCCACATCCACTTCGATGTAACGGCCAACGTCATCAATTACGACTACAACATCCCGTCCAACCATCCGTCGGGCTCCTTCATCCTTCATCCTCATCCGCACGGGATATCGATGAACCAGATGCAGGCTGGGCTGTCGAGCATCATCACGATCGGCACTGCTTCCGACTATATTTGCGCCGATGCCCACTGTGCACAGCCACTCACGGGGATAACGACCAGGCATTTCCTCCTGAAGGACACCCAATACGAGACTGGAAATGGGCAGGGCCAACTGTCCACGGAAATCGATACGTCATTCTGCGCTGCCAACGCTCCGCAGAACGGTTACTGCGACGGTATCGGCGAGCACACCGGCGGGAAATGGATCTTCCCTGTCAGCGGGCAAATTTATCCCGATGTGGGGATCACCAGCGCACAGGGAGAGATCTGGAGCTTCACCAATGCTTCTGGA
>NZ_JBAURI010000663.1:0-1757 GCF_049581145.1 Bradyrhizobium sp. | reverse complement strand
AGGACATCCTGAAGGCCGCCGAGGACTGGCAGAAGGCCGGCCATGGCGTGGCGCTGGCGACGGTGGTGGAGACCTGGGGCTCGGCGCCCCGGCCGGCGGGCTCGAGCCTCGTCATCAACGATGACGGCACGTTCTTGGGCTCGGTGTCGGGCGGCTGCGTCGAGGGCGCCGTGGTCACCGAGGCCATGGACGTGATCGAGAGCGGCAAGCCGAAAATGCTGGAGTTCGGCGTTGCCGACGAGACCGCCTGGAATGTCGGGCTGTCCTGCGGCGGCACCATCCGGGTCTTTGTCGAGAAAGTAGGCTGATCGTGAAACTCGCAACGCTTGCAGACCTCAATGCCGAGCGCGCCGCGCGGCGGCCGGCGATCGTCGTCACCGACACGGCCAGCGGCGAACAAAGGCTAGTCAAGGCCCGAGATTTTGCCGCCGATCCGCTGCGCACCGAGCTCGCCAACGCGCTACGCACGGGCAAGAGCGGCATGGTCGAAGTAGCAGGCAAAAAGCTGTTCCTCAACGTCCATGCGCCGACCGCGCGGCTCGTCATCATCGGCGCGGTCCATATCAGCCAGGCGCTGGCGCCGATGGCGCAATCTTTGGGTTACGATGTCACCGTGGTCGATCCCCGTACCGCCTTTGCAAGCCCGGAGCGGTTTCCCGACGTGCCGTTGATCGCGGAATGGCCCGACGAGGCGCTGCCGCCGCTCAACATCGACCACTACACCGCGTTCGTGGCGCTGACCCATGATCCGAAGATCGACGATCCGGCGCTGCTGCATGCGTTCCAGCGCGACTGTTTCTATATCGGTGCGCTCGGCTCGCGAAAGACCCATGGCAAGCGCGGCGAGCGGCTGAAGGCGCAGGGCGCCAAGGAGTCCGACATCGCGCGGATCCACGCGCCGATCGGGCTGGCCATCGGGGCGGTGTCGCCGTCGGAGATCGCGGTCTCCATCATGGCGGAGATCACCGCGGCCCTGCGGCTGCCGCCGAAACAGCAAGAAGCGGCGGCATGAAGTTCGGTCCCGCCAGTCCGGCCGAGGCGATTGGCGGGGTCACCGTCCACACTTTGCGCCAGGGCTCCCTGGTGCTGAAGAAGGGCACCACGATCGGTGCTGCCGAGGTCGAGGCGCTGACCAAGGCGGGCGTCAAGGAAATCGTCGTCGTGCGGCTGGAGCAGGGCGATGTCTCCGAGGATACAGCCGCCGCCAGCATTGCGCAGGCCGTCACCGGCGAGGGCATCCATGTCGAGCGTGCCTTCACCGGCCGCGCCAATCTGTTCGCCGCCCGCGCCGGCGTGCTGGTGGTCGACCGTGCTGCGGTCGATCGCATCAACGCCATCGACGAGGCGATTACGCTGGCGACGCTGTCGGCCTACAAGCCGGTGGTCGAAGGCGAGATGGTCGCGACCGTCAAGCTCATTCCGTTCGGGGTCGATGCAAGGCTGCGCGATGCCGCGGTGAAGGCCGCGGGCCAGGGCGCCCTGCGCGTCGCGCCCTACACCATCAAGCGGGTCGGCGTGGTTTCGACGCTGCTGCCGGGGCTCGCGCCAAAGGTGATCGACAAGACCCTGCGGGTGACCGCCGAGCGGCTGGCGCCGGCAGGGGCTGCCGTCATGGCCGAGCGGCGCGTGCCGCATGAGGAGGCAGCGCTGGCCGCCGCGATCCAGGAGCTGCTCGGGCTCGGCGCGGAGCTCGTCATCGTGTTCGGGGCCTCCGCGATCGCCGACCGCCGCGACGTGATCCCGCAGGCGATCACGGA
>NZ_JBAURI010000662.1:0-2724 GCF_049581145.1 Bradyrhizobium sp. | reverse complement strand
GCCTTGACTTGATCTGCGCGCGTCATCCTGCAGAACCTGTGGGTCGGGACGAAGAGGTGGCCCGCAGTCGAACAAAAAGGTGACTGCTCATCCTTGACAGACACATTCCCCATGTGAGCAATCCATGCTTTCTTTGCGGCACGATGGATTGCTTCGCTTGCGCTCGCAATGACGGCTGAGAGACCTGCCATTTGAATGAGCAGATTGGGCAAAAACATCCGCGAGCCAAGTCATCTCGCCCCGATTGCGGGGCGAGGCGAAAGCGAGAGCGCGTCGACCGACCGCCTATCCCGCGCCGACCGCTTTTTTTCGCCAGGCCAGATGCACGGCGCAGGTGCAGCCGGGCGGATGCGCGGCTATTTCCTTTGTCACGACGTCGTTGGCGGGCGCGGCCGATGGCGCGGTCGTCGGCATCGCGTCCTGCACCGCGCGCGCTTCGCTCGACTGGTCCTGCGGCGGGATGTAGTTCAACACCGGCGCCAGCCAGCGTTCGGTTTCCGCAACACTCATGCCCTTGCGCGCGGCATAGTCCTCGACCTGGTCGCGCTCGATCTTGCCGACGCCGAAATAGAAGCTTTCGGCATGGCCGAAATAAAGCCCCGACACCGACGAGCCCGGCCACATCGCGAAGCTCTCGGTCAGCGTCACGCCGGAAGTTTTCTCGGCATCGAGCAGCGCGAACAGCGTCTTCTTTTCGGTGTGATCGGGCTGCGCGGGATAGCCCGGCGCCGGGCGGATGCCCTGATATTTTTCCAGCATCAACTCGGCCGGCGACAGCGTCTCGTCCGGCGCATAGCCCCAGAACTCGCGGCGGACGCGGGCATGCATCCGTTCGGCAAAAGCTTCGGCGAGGCGATCGGCCAACGCCTTGCATAGGATCGAGGAGTAATCGTCATTGGCCTTCTTGAAACGGTCGGCGACGATGTCCTCGCCGATCCCCGCCGTCACCACGAAGCCGCCGATATAGTCGGGCACGCCCGACGCCGCCGGCGCGATGAAATCCGACAACGCGGCGTTGAAGCGGCCCTCGCGCTTCTCCAGTTGCTGGCGCAGCGTGTGCAGCGTCGCGATCTTCCGCCTGCGGCTGTCGTCGGCATAAACAGCGATGTCATCGCCCTCGGCATTGGCCGGCCAGAAGCCGATCGTGGCCCGCGCCGTGAACCATTTCTCCCTGACGATGCGGTCCAGCATCTTGCGGGCGTCGTCATACAGCGCGCGGGCGGCTTCGCCCACCTTGGCATCGCTCAGAATCGCCGGATAGCGCCCGGCCAGCTCCCAGGTCTGGAAGAACGGCGTCCAGTCGATGTAGTCGACCAGTTCGGCAAGATCATAGGCGTCGAAACTCCTGGTGCCCAGGAACGACGGTTTGGTCGGCGGCGCCTTGGCAAAATCGATGCGCGCCGCATTGGCGCGGGCGTCCGTCAGCTTCAACCGCTTCTTGTCGCTCTGCGCGCGGAAATGCGCCGCGGAAATTTTGGCGTATTCGGCCCGCACCTCGGTGGCATAGGCGTCGCGCCGCTCGGGCGACAGCAGCGCCGACGCCACGCCGACCGCGCGGCTGGCGTCATTGACATGTACCACCGGGCCGCGGCGATAATTCGGGTCGATCTTGACGGCGGTATGCACCCGGCTGGTGGTGGCGCCGCCGATCAGAAGCGGCACGCTCAGGCCCTGCCGTTCCATCTCGCCGGCCAGAAAACTCATCTCGTCGAGCGAGGGCGTGATCAGGCCGGACAGGCCGACGATGTCGGCGCCTTCGCTCTTCGCGGTTTCGATGATCTTGGCCGCCGGCACCATCACGCCGAGGTCGATGACCTCGAAATTGTTACATTGCAGCACGATGCCGACGATGTTCTTGCCGATGTCGTGGACGTCGCCCTTGACGGTCGCAAGCACGATCTTGCCGGCATTGGAGCGGCCATTGCCCACCACGCCATTGGCGAGGTTGCGCGCCTTCTCCTCCGCCATGAACGGCATCAGATAGGCGACGGCCTGTTTCATGACCCGGGCCGACTTCACCACCTGCGGCAGGAACATCTTGCCGTCGCCGAAGAGATCGCCGACCACGTTCATGCCGGCCATCAGCGGGCCCTCGATCACGTCGAGCGGCCGCGTCGCGTTGCCTCGCGCGGCTTCCGTGTCTTGCTCGATGTACTCGGTGATGCCGTGCACCAGCGCGTGGGTCAGGCGCTTCTCGACCGGCCATTCGCGCCAGGCGAGATCGGCTTCCCTGGTCTGCGTTCCCTTTCCGCGGAATTTTTCCGCGAGCGCGAGCAGCCGTTCGGACGCGCCGCCGTCGCGGTTGAGCACGACGTCCTCGCACACCTGGCGCAGCTCGGGATCGATGTCGTCATAGACGATCATCTGCCCGGCATTGACGATGCCCATGTCCATGCCGGCCTTGATGGCATGATACAGGAACACCGAGTGCATGGCCTCGCGCACCGGCTCATTGCCGCGGAACGAGAACGACAGGTTGGACACGCCGCCGGAGACATGCGCGCCCGGCAGGTTCCGGCGAATCCAGCGCGTCGCCTCGATGAAGTCGACGCCGTAATTGTTGTGCTCCTCGATTCCCGTCGCGATCGCAAAGATGTTGGGATCGAAGATGATGTCCTGCGGCGGCACGCCGACGCGGTTGACCAGAATGTCATAGGCGCGCGCGCAAATTTTCTGTTTCTTTTCGAGCGTGTCGGCCTGGCCGGCTTCGTCGAAGGCCATGAC